>CAZFJD010000012.1:0-7575 GCA_964518775.1 uncultured Syntrophaceae bacterium | reverse complement strand
CTCCTGAAGGAGATTGGAAAGGGATAACCATCGTTTTGAGGAAAAGAAGAAAATCGAGGGAGTTTGCCCTCCAGGTTCTTTATCAATTAGATATCATCAAACAGGACGCTATTAAAACTCTCGCTCAGTTTCGGGATCATTTTTCAGGGAACCGCGAGAGAGATGAATTTATGGAACAGCTTGTCCTTGGCGTCCTCGAGCACCGCGAAGAAATCGATCACCTCATCGAAAAATGTTCGGAAAACTGGCGCCTGGATCGGATGAACATGATCGACCGCACCATTCTCCGGATGGCCATTTACGAGCTCCTTTATCTTGAAGAGATTCCTCCTAAGGTGACGCTGAACGAAGCGATTGAACTCGGGAAACGGTTTGGATCCGAGGATTCTGGAAGTTTCATCAACGGCATCCTGGATCGGATTCAGAATGAAGTTGTCCATAAGCCCATTCAATGAGAATAGGCTTTCGGTTAAGGTCACGAAGCCTGTTTGGTATATCGTTAAAGGGTTATGGTTAAAGATTTCGAAGACGAACATCGTAACCGTTTGACGATACGGGCATCGTTACCGTTACCTTTGGAGTAAAGACTTTTATTTCTAAGCAATATGGACGTGATCCTTTCCACTGAAAAAACTGGTACTCAAGAATGCGACGTCCTTGTGACCGGATTTTTTGAGGATGAAAGACCTCTCAGGGGATCAAGTGGATGGATCGATTGGAGACTGAACGGAACATTATCTCGTTTCTTGATAGAGAAGCGACTGACCGGCAACTGGCAGGAGACAACGCTCATCCCTTCCCAAGGAAGGGTCAGTCCACGAATGATCCTGCTTCTCGGTTTAGGAAAGGTGAGGGAATACAGTTACCTTCGCCTGAGGGAGCTTTCTGCTTTTCTATTAGATACTCTGAAAAAACTTAATACCTTGAGTGTCTGTCTCTCTTTTCCATATGAAGAAGGCTACAACGTGGATTGCGGTAAATTGGCAGAAGTCCTGATCGAGGGCATTGCGGATTGCCTGGATCTCAGTCAATATTCGTTCAATGAACAGTGGATTAAAGGGCTCCGACTCCTTTTTGAAGAGGGCGAGGAACGTTTCCGTGAAATCCTTTTGGGGGTCCAGACAGCAAAGTCGATCTTAGAAGATCGACTCACCATCCGAATCTTTGCTGCCTCAGAAAAAGGTCATCAGAGTATCAGATTATCAGGTGATGAATATCAGAGTATCAGGAGATCAGGCTGAGAGTCTTGAAATGGTTAGTCCTGATGTGCCGATTTCCTGGTATCCTTCATCCCGATTCCCTGATTACCTCATATCCGTAATTAAGCACCGAACAGTTTCTCTTCAAAATATTTGAGGGTCCTCCTCAACCCCTCCTTCCGGCTCACTCTTGGCTCCCACCCCAGGGCTCTTTTGGCCTTCCTGATGTCGGGTTGCCTCACCTTTGGGTCGTTCTGAGGTAGGGGAAAGAAGACGATTCGGCTCTTACTCCCAGTTAATCCGATGATCTCTTTTGCGAAGTCAAGGATAGAGATCTCCTCAGGGTTTCCCAGGTTGACAGGTTCTGGCTCTTCCGAATAGAGAAGTCTCTTAATCCCATCGATCAGATCTGCAACATAGCAGAAGCTACGCGTCTGATTACCGTCACCATATACGGTGAGATCCTCTCCCTTCAATGCCTGAACCATGAAGTTAGGCAAGGCTCTTCCATCGTCAAGCCTCATACGGGGGCCATAGGTATTGAAGATTCTCGCAATTCGCGTTTGGACGCCGTGGGTTCGATGGTAAGCCATGGTAATGGATTCGGCAAATCGTTTTGCCTCATCGTAGACCCCTCTCGGGACAACGGGGTCCACATTCCCTGGATAGGACTCGGATTGGGGATGCTCTTTTGGGTCTCCATAGACTTCGGAAGTGGAGGCCAGGAGAAACCTTGCCTTTTTCTCTTTAGCCAATCCCAGAGCCTTGTGTGTTCCCAACGATCCGACTTTCAATGTCTGGATAGGATAGTCCAGATAATCCTTAGGGCTGGCCAAGGAGGCAAAGTGGAGGATGTTATCGAGTCTTCCGTTGACATGGAGATAGTCGGTCACATCGTATTTAATAAATTTGAACCTTTCGTGACCCATGAGATGGCTGATATTTTCAATGTTTTCTTTGAGGATCAGGTTATCCATACAGATGACTTCATGGCCCAAGCTGATAAAGAGATCGCAGAGATGGGAACCGAGAAATCCTGCTCCACCTGTAATCAAAGTCCTTTCCATTTCATTCCTCCTGGAATCCCCCGCATCTTTTTAGCAATGCGAGGCATTACGCGTTCCTGTGTTTCCAGTGGTTAGCAAAGATATTGTCGTCGCTCTGAAAATTAACATACCGGAAAAAACTTGTAAACAATCTTTAGCTGATATGATATAAACCAAATGACCTTTGTGACAAAATAGCCATTCCTCTCATAGAAGATGCATCTCATTATTGACGGTTATAATCTTCTCCATGTGACTCGTTCTCTCAGCCAATTGAGTTCGATCGAACTTGAATGGGAAAGGGACCGACTGATCAATCAACTCTCAGTCTATCGACAGCTCAGACCATATCCGATCACTGTCGTTTTTGATGGTTGGCAAGGAGGTTGGAACAGAGAAACGAGAGAAATGAAAAAGGGGATCGAAGTGATCTTCTCAAAGCTGGGGGAAAAGGCTGACGAGGTCATCAGAAGGTTCATTAGAAAGGAAGGGTCTTCGGCAGTTGTCATTACCTCCGATCGCGATATCTCGAGGTATGCTGGAAGGATGGCCACTGCCTTCATCTCCTCGGACCAATTTAGGGAGAAGATGGAGAAATCTTCCGTTCAGATGGAGAAGGACTTCGAAGATGAGGTGGAGGGAGAAAGAGGACTCAAGAGAACAGGATCATCGAGAAGGTTTTCCAAAGAAGAGAGAAGGAGAAGGTCGGTCTTAAAGAAACTTTAACTGGGAAGCAACTGCCTTTTGGAAATTTATAAATCTAAATGTCAAAATATTTAGTAGTCTTTATCTTTTTGTTATTCGGTCTTTAGATTTCATTTGAACTTTGAACTTTGTCATTTGACATTGCCTTTACCCCGTTAGAAAGCCCTAGCATTTATGCTGGTGATGGTAGAAATAGAAAGCATCAGCTCCTTATTGAGGGTGGGGTCAAAGCCCCGCCCTTTCTAACGGGGTTTATTTATGCCCTCCACTTATTTTCGGTCCCCTGAAGAAGCCTTGAGATATTCGATTGATGTCGGTAGAGGATCAGGGCGGCGATGAAGACACTTAGAATGAAGTAGGCCCGAGAGTCAGATCTGAAAAATGCAATGAGAATTGGCATTGTCGTTGCGGTACATATTGACCCCAGGGAGATAAATCTCCATCTCCATACCAGTGCAGAAAAGAGAAGGAATTCTATCAGAACAGCAAGGGGCGAGATGACAACGTAGACGCCCACGGCAGTGGCCACCCCCTTCCCACCTTTGAATCCGAGGAAAATGGGGAAGATGTGACCGAGAAAAGGACTCAGGCCCGCGATGGCAATCCAATGGTCCGGGAGGTTCCACTGGTTAGCCATCCATATGGGAGCGACTCCCTTCAACACGTCTGCGATCAATGTGAGAATACCCAACGTTTTTCCGGCCGTACGGAAGATATTGGTCGCCCCAATATTTTGACTCCCCATCTTTCTGGGGTCGACCTTCGAAAAGAGTTTGGTGAAAACGAGTCCGAAGGGAATCGAACCTAAGAGATAACCGAAAAGAGCGACAAAGATTCCGATAGGCATGACCGCTTCTTAATCTGAATGCAAATCAAATATAATATTTAGGAAATTAAATCAAGCAGAAAATGGGTCGGAAGGAGGTCTCTATTAAAATTTGAATTAGGATTGAAAATCGGCGCTACGGGTTTTATAAGATAAAGAGCTTCCCGTAGGAATCAAATTATGAATAACAATTCTCCAATTCAGTTGGAGGAATAAGATATGCCAAAACCTAAGGTTCTAATCAGTCAGAAGATTTTTGATAGGGCCGCCGCTACCGTCAAGGAATATTTCGAAGTCGAAGAAACTCAAAGCGACACACCTCTCCCTATGGAAATCCTGATACAGAAACTTCAGGGCAAAGCAGGGGCCATCATCTTGCTTACCGATCTCATCAATGAAAACCTCCTTTCGAAATGCCGTGACCTGAAGATCCTTTCGAACGTGGCTGTAGGTTATAACAACATTGATGTCGCTGCATGCACGCGTCGAAAGATCATGGTGACGAACACCCCTGGAGTCTTGGACGATACCACGGCTGACTTTACCTGGACACTGCTCCTCGCTACTGCAAGGCGAGTGGTGGAGGCAGACCTCTATCTGCGGTCCTCCAAATGGAAAGGATGGGGGTTGATGGAATTTCTTGGATACGATGTCCACCATAAGATCCTCGGCATCTGTGGTCTTGGAAGGATTGGGCAGCGCGTTGCCCGAAGGGCTAAGGGGTTTGATATGGAGATACTCTATACCGACATCTCTCGAGCGGCTCCGTCCATAGAAAAGGATTTGGGAGCCCGATTTGTCGATAAGAAGACGTTGCTGGCAGAGTCTGACTTCGTAACCCTGCATGTCCCTTTGCTCCCTGAGACCACACACTATATCTCTACGGCTGAGTTTTCCCTGATGAAGCCCACATCAATTTTAATCAATGCCTCCCGAGGTCCTGTGGTTGATGAGAAGGCTTTAGTCCAGGCTTTAAAGGGGAAGCGAATTGCTGGTGCCGGACTGGATGTCTATGAGAAAGAGCCAAAGGTTGACCCTGAACTCATGGAAATGAAGAATGTTGTTTTGGCACCTCACATTGCAAGTGCCTCCTACGAAACAAGGCTTCTGATGGCCACCATGGCTGCGAAAAACCTGGTTGCAGGCCTTACAGGAGAGCGGCCTCCGAACTTGGTCAATCCTGAAGTGCTTCAGTAATCATTCAGAAGGAATCCGCTGGAGGAAAGAGATGGAGAAAGTCAGACTTGGCAGAACGAATTTAGTAGTGACGAAAATGGGATGGGGTGGGATTCCCATTCAAAGGGTTGGCGAGCGAGAGGCGGTTTCTGTGATCAGAGCTGTGGTTGAGATGGGAGTGGATCTGCTCGATTCAGCCCGTGGTTATACCAACAGTGAACACAAGATCGGATTGGCACTCCAAAAAATAAAGAGGCGTGTGATCCTCTCGACAAGGTCTCATGTGAAGACAGAGAAGATTTACGATGAAGTGCATGAGAGCCTTCGGCAATTGAAGGTAAAGAGGGTGGACATTTATCATCTGCATAATGTCTCCAACGTTGAAGACTATGATAAAGTGATGGCATCTGGCGGAGCCTACCACGGATTGAAACGTGCACAAAAAGAAGGGCTGATCGATCACATCGGCATCACCAGCCATAATCTAAATGTTTTGGAGAAGGCCGTTGAAGATGGATATTTTGATGTCATCATGGCCTGCTACAGTTTTCTTGAACCAGATGCAGAAAATAAGCTTTTTCCACGGGCGAAGGCAAAAGACATTGGGATCTTGGCCATGAAGCCATTTTCAGGTGGAGTGATTGAAGAGGCTGGCCCCGCCCTGAGGTTTGTCCTTTCAACTCCAGGTATTGTGCCTATCCCTGGCTTTGAGACTCTTGAAAAGGCACGCGAGAACTGGAAGATCTTCACCGAAGGCCAACCTCTGACCGAACAAGATAGAGAACGAATCAAGGTTTTAAGAAAAGAATTCAGCAAAAGCTTCTGTAGGCGGTGCGACTACTGCCAGCCTTGTACTGAGAAGATAAGTATACAATTAGTGATGGGATTGAAGTCAATCTTCAAGCGATTCGGGTCTCAGGCTCAGGAGCTCGGTTGGATAAAGAGTTTAATAGAAAAGGCCAGAAATTGCTCAGAATGTGGAGAGTGTCTTCCTCGCTGTCCGTATCAATTGCCCATCCCCGATCTCATCAAGGAAAACTTGGCCTGGTTTGACCAGGAGGTGGCGCAGGCAAAGCGCGGGTAATCCTGTTGACCCGTTCGACGGCACCAAGTTTAGCCTATGCCAGCGGCCGGAGGGGTTGGCTAATTCCCTCACAGTTCATAGGATATGAAAAAGTATGAACCATCGCCTAAAAATTCTGTTGTAACTATTTGAGTCAAATAATGTTTTTTTACCCGCATTTTAGTCGGTAAGCTGGGTTCATCTCATTAAGGGGAAGAGAATATGGACGCCAAGATAAGAGAAGCTATTTTGAGGCAAGTTGAAAGGGAGCCCTTTGCCCAAAAATTTGGAATGAAACTAATAGGCCTGGATGACGGCTACTCGAAGGTTGAGATGAACTTCACCGAGGATATGGAGAATATCTTTGGGATGGCCCATGGCGGGACGGTCTTTGCCGTTATTGACGAGGCCTTTGAAACCGCCTCCAATTCCCACGGAACCGTAGCGGTCGCCTTAAATATGAATATCACTTATGTTTCAACTCCTTCGAAGGGTTGCAAGCTCACTGCGGAGGCGAAGGAGCTCAGTTTGACCAACAAGACTGCCAGTTACGACATCAAGGTATTTGATGATGGGGAAAGACTGATCGCATCTTGCCAGGCGCTTGTCTACAGGACGGGAAAGCCCCTTCCGTTTCTTTAAGTTGAAAAGAGATGATCTAAATACGGAAATAGCATTTTAGAACCCCCACAGAAATGGAGGCAGGAAAAGCCTAAACTAATGATTTTTTTGTTGCAGCACTTGAAATATATATGTCTAATTATTTGAGATTATTTATAAAATTTGAAGAGAGATGCTGTCCATGTGTAAGGAATGTCACGTCCCTGTGGCAGGGATACGTCAAGCCCTCACCAGTGAAAAAAGTCAATCCTGACCACCTCCTAAGAATAGGTTACCACCAAGTTGGATGGATCAATTTAAAAATTTTTCCAAAAAGAGACGGAAATTTGTATCCCAGCGATAAATTCTTGAGCACCCGTTTTAAAATCTTAATAAATTTCAATCAATTAAAAAGGTTTAGTTAATGGCATACTATATGCTTCAAAAATTATCGGAGATTGAAGATGTTGAACCTCGTGCCCGTAGAATCGTTCACCATATTAACAACGTTCGATTTGTGTCTTGCCTGTGGAAAGAGTTGTAAGCTGTCCGGTCCTCCCTGGTGCAAGCTCGAATGTCCGTTCTGTTCAGTCGCTGAGATCAAGTGTAAGGATTATCGAATATTAAACATGACAGACGCCGAGCTCATCGCCAGAATCGCTTACGGGTAAAAATCCACAACCAATAAATCCTCCCCTCATTTTATTCTCGGCTCTTATTCTTATTGATCCATTCAACGGTGCGAAGGTCGGCCCTTTAGGGGTTGTGCAGGGCCCCGTCTCCTTCGGTAGGCTCAGGAAACTGAGTCTATTGTAGTACAGGGTTAACCTTAAGACTTCAGCGAGCTCATCTGAGCCAGCAGGGCCGAAGCCAGGCCCCTGGCTTCGGGTTGCGGAGTCGAGGGCTTGACATACAGCTCGGTTTTTCATATGTTCAATTGGTCCTTAAGCGATTTCTTAT
>CAZFJD010000011.1:19497-22289 GCA_964518775.1 uncultured Syntrophaceae bacterium | reverse complement strand
CATGATGGCAAAAGGTGCGAAAAACCTCGATGCTTTCATAAAGTATATGCAGGCTGTTGAGTTTTTTGATAAGGTGACCAAGGAGGGGAATGCTCAAGCCAAGAAGACCCTTGAGGAAGCTATTGCCTTGGACCCAGAGTATCCGAGGTTATATATGGGCCTGGCCTTCATCCACTATATGGATGTGTGGTATGGCACCACTGAGTCCCCGGACCAGTCGCTGGCCCGGGCCTTCGAACTCGCCCAGAAGGCGATTTCTTTGGATGATTCTAATGCAGCCGCCTATAGCGTTTTGGGTCAGATATACATGATGAAAAAGCAGTATGACAAGGCTACTGCCGAGTGTGAGCGGGCTGTCTCCCTCGATCCCAATTCCGCCGATAATTTTTTACGGTTAGGTATGGTTCTTAACTACGCGGATAGGGCAGAAAAAGCCATTCCATATCTCCAGAAGGCGATCCGTCTGAACCCTTTGCCTTCTGCCCATTACTTCATTCAATTGGCCGTCTCTTATCGCGACTCAGGACAATATGAGAAAGCGATCGAGGCGTCTAAGAAAGCGCTCCAGCGTGAGCCCAACACCCATTTCCCTTACATCCACATGGCCATCTCATATATTCGATTAGGGTTGGAGGAGGAAGCCCGGGCCGCAGCCGCAGAGATCCTCAGGATAAATCCCAAATTCTCTCTGGAGCATTATGCCAAGATCCTTCCTTTCCCACAACCTGTGGTAGATCGTGTGACCGAAGACCTCCGCAAGGCGGGCCTGAAGTGAGGGTAATAAATTTGCTTGGGGCGTTCTGCCTTCGGATTTAATAGAAGGCAGAGATTCCGGTGAGATCCTGACCGATGATCAGGGTATGGATATTTTCCGTTCCTTCCAAGGTGCTGACAGCTTCCAGATCGCAGAGGTGACGAATCACCTGATGGTCTGCCAGAATCCCTCTTGCACCTAAGATATCCCGAGCCATCCGAGCGATTTTCATGGCCTCCCGCACATTGTTCAATTTGACCATCGAGATCTGGGTGTGTATCGCCCTGTTTTGATCCAATAACCTTCCTAAGTGATAAGTCAAAAGTTGCGCTTTCGTGATCTCAACAACCATTCGGACCAGTTGCTCTTGAATCAGTTGATAGGAGGCGATCAGCTTTTCAAATACCCTTCTCTGGCGGGCAAAGGCCTCAGCAACCTGATAACAGGCGATGGAGGCCCCTAAGGCCCCACAAGCGACCCCGTAGCGAGCATAGTTGAGACAACTCAAAACCGACTTCAAGCCCTTCGCACCTGCAAGCAGATTGCCCTCGGGGACGAAGCAATCTTTAAAAACCAAAAGGGAGGTGGGAGAGGTTCGGTAAGAAAATTTCCTTTGGATCAGGCTTGATTCAAAACCCGGGGTTCCGGCTTCCACCAAAAATCCTCGAATGTCATCACCCAATTTGGCCCAGACGACCGCAATCTGGGCGATAGATCCATTCGTAATCCACATCTTCGTTCCGTTAAGAAGGTAGCCATCCTTCTGCTTTTCTGCCCGGGTCATCATCCCAAACGGATTTGATCCAAAATCGGGTTCGGAAAGGCCGAAGCATCCGATCGCTTCTCCACGAGCCATTTTTGGAAGCCATCGCTTCTTCTGCTCCTCAGAACCGAAAGTATAGATGGGATGCATCACCAAGGAATTCTGTACGGAAACCATAGCCCTGAGACCACTATCACACCGGCCTAATTCCTGGCAGACCAATCCGTAAACCGTATGGCTCATTTTGTTGCAACCGTAACCATCTACATGGAGACCAAAGAGGCCGAGCTCTGCCATTCGGGGGATGATCTCTGTAGGAAACGTCCCCCTGTCGAAGTGATCGGCAATCCCGGGCATGCATTCTTCGTCGACAAATTTGCGAATTCTATCCCTAAAAATTCTTTCTCCCTCTTTCAGAAGGGACTCCACCCCAAAATAATCGATCATTCTTCACCTCTCTGGTAGATGGGAAGGAAGGTTGATTCGATTCTCCTCGAACTCAGTCCTTTCCCCTTCTTTTCAGCAGACCCAGGAGGTCGGATTCTTTTGGAGATTTTGTGTTGGGCTTCTCCTTTTCGATTTCGGCCTTCAACTCCTGCCTCTTCCACTCCTTTTCTCTAACCATATGTCTCTCAATCCAGTGGTCGAGGGCTTTCACATCGAAAAGGACGCGGTCTCCGATTTTGAGATAGGGAAGTTTTTTCAGAGAGGCCATCCGATAAACCGTATCCGTGGAGAGGCTTAGATATTGGCTTGCTTCTTTGGCGGTGATCAATCTACGGAGTTCCGGAATCTTTTTCATCCGGTCGCCCATTCTTTCGAAATACCTTTCCGCAAGCACATCTGCCAGCATCTCTAAGAATTCCTTGATCGGCCGTGGGTACTCTTCCTGTGCCATCTGTCCCTCACCGCTCTTTCTCCCTTATCGCTTCCTGAATCTTCTTCAGGAGGGAAATGTTTTCCGTGTGGCCGGTTAAGCGGGCAATCACTCTCCCTCGAACCGGACGATTGAGGAGATAGAAATCGCCAATCAGATCGAGAACCTTGTGTCTGACAAATTCATCAGGGAATCGGAGTTCCGTGTTGACGATCTTCTCATCGTCAAGCAGGATGAAGTTGTGAAGTCTCCCTCCCCCTCCCATTCCCATCCTTTCGAGCATTTCGACATCTTTCAGAAAACCAAATGTTCTCGCCGGTGCGATCTGATCCGTGAAGACCTTCTCATTCTCTAACACAAAGTCAAAGCTCTGCCGTCCGATGGGGGAAGGATAATCC
>CAZFJD010000011.1:0-19487 GCA_964518775.1 uncultured Syntrophaceae bacterium | reverse complement strand
CTCCAGTCGTCGATCGATGATGAGCTCTTCAACCCTCTCCTCCTGCTCTTCCACCCCTGCCTCCTCGATGATCTTACAGAATTCCAGAGCTGAACCGTCCATAATCGGAATTTCTTCGATCATCTTCACCATCAGGTTCGTAATCCGATAGGCATGAAGGACTCCCATGAGGTGCTCGACTGTTTTGGCCACTGCCCTTCCCTTCTTTAGGGAAGTCGCAAATTCGGTCGTTTGGACATAGTCGAGATGGGCAGGGACAACCTCATCTGACGAGATGTTTCCGAAGAGGAGTCCGCTATTCGGAGGAAGGGGCTGGAGCAGGAGACCGGTCTTCATCCCAGAATGAAGTCCTGTTCCGTAAAGCACCATGCTCCGCTTCAGGGTTCGCTGCAGAGACAGAGAGATCTCTTTCCTTTTTGACGTCTCCTTGGATAAAAAAACTGCTTCCCGGAAAGTCAAAGGGGGAGGAGTGGTGAAATTCTTCGTCATCTCGTTTGAAACCGTCTTTTCTTGTAAGGGGACCTCCTCAGTGACAATCTCCTCCCGAACCTTCACGATTTCATTCCGACGATCGAGGGCTCGACGAATTGCCATCAGAAGGAGATCCAGAGAAAGGGGTTTTTCGATGAAATCAAAAGCGCCCAATTTCACAGCGGTCATGGCGGTTGAGATCGTCGCATGACCTGAGATCATGATCACCTGGCAATCCGGGGACATCCACTTGAGGCGTCTCAACACCTCGATGCCATCCATCCCTGGCATCCAGATATCGAGCAGGGTGACGTCCGGTCCCTCCTGTTCAAAGATTCCGATCGCTTCTTCTCCGCTCCTCGCTGTGGCGACCCGAAACCCCTCGTCCTCCAGAACGCCTGCGATCGATTGAAGGACCCTTTCCTCATCATCCACGATGAGGACTTTTTTCTCCACGAAGTACCCCTCTAATCATATTCAGTCTGAATTTCCTTTATCACAACCCTATCGAATTATCAATAAAATAAAGCTTAATTTCGAAGCACGAAATCCGGGCGAAGCATCCCACAGGGATCAATTCGAAACAAGCACCAATGTTCAAAATGCAAATGACCCAAACAAAAAGATGGCCTTGAAGTTTTGAAATTTGGATTTTGAAATTTGGAATTTCTAATAGTTCCCCACCCCCACCCTCTCTTTTAGGAGAAAATAGTCACTCTTTGAAGAAGCAAAAATTCCGGTGTTCCCGAGCCTGACATTTGTTAGACCGATGGCCTTGACCTCAAGATAGGCCTCCACCATCTCAGAAATCTTTGGGGTTTTGTATCGCTTCATCTGGTATTCTGGGAAAAAGGCCAAAATCGTGAAGGGTATTTCTGGATCGACATCATAAATCAAATGGCCGATCTTCTTTATCTGCGGGGTCTCCACAAGGTTGGGAATATAGAGGGAAAGAACTTCCAAGACAAAACCTCTCTTCACGATCTCCTCGGGAAGTTTGAGAATGTTTCGGTTGAAACAGCCGGTCAGCCATTTATGGTCTGTCCCATCATAGGCCTTAATATCGAGCCAGAAGGAGTCGACACCTGCCTCCTTGAAGGCATCGAGATTTCGAGGAGTGAGGCCATAACCATTGGTCTCGATCAGTACCCAGAGGTTAGTCTCTGCCTTAATCAGACGGGTGGATTGAACATAATACTCCGGGCAACAGGTCAGATCTCCTCCGGTGAAGGCCACGATGTTACGAGCAGGTCCCCATCCCTGAGGACTTAAGAGAATATCTTTCTTTTGAATCACCTTTGGGCAGAGAGGAGACCGTTTTCCATACATCACACACGATCCGCAGCATCGACAGGTATCATGGGCGTGAAAGGCTGTGGCTTTGTCCCGGGGCTCGTGCAGCGTCACCTCTCTCTCATACTCTTTACACGCCTTCAACACGTCGGCAGGTGACCACCACTCTCCCTTAGCAATCTTTGTAAACGTCCAGGAATGACACTTTCGGCAAGAGAAATTACAACCCGACTGGTAGATGGAAAGATAATTTTCTGGTCGCGAGAGATGAACAGCAGAGATCAACCGTAGGGGGCCGTTGTCTGTCTGTTTGACGGTGGCTTCGCATGCGAGCGCCTTTCCTCCCTCCGCTTCGACGAAACAGCTCCCCTGAGGGTATCCCTGCTTGATCAAATTGCATTTCATCACAAAATTCTATCACATACGATCTCTCGCTTGCAAGAGAAGAGTAGCCTGTGGTATACAAGTTTTAAATTCGAAGCACCTGCCTGCGGTAGCCAGGCGAAATCGTAAACAAATCCAAATGACCAAGATTCAAATGTTCCAAAACAGATTAACCCAAAATATCCCCTCCCCTGGCGGGAGGGGATGATGGGGAGGGGGGAAGCGAACCCTCTTCACCCTCACCCACACCCTCTCCCATCAAGGGAGAGGGAGATATAGTGTGGTTTTGAACATTTCAATCTTGAATTTGTTTTGCCTGCTTGCGCGAAGCCCCGCCTACCGAAGCCTCGTCCGGCGGGCAGGCGTTTCGGCGAGGGCAGGGATTTCGATATTCGCCTGCCGCAGGCAGGGATTTCGGATTTATTGGATGGTAAGATAGGAGTGGAGTATGGAAGAAAAATTGAAACAAGTGGCACAATGGATCACCCAATCCAAAAGGACGGTCGTCTTTTCAGGCGCGGGCCTCAGCACTGAATCAGGAATTCCGGATTTCCGGAGCCCGGGCGGGGTCTGGGATCGATATAATCCAGAAGACTTCTACTTTCAGAACTTCCTTGCCAGTGAGGCCTCCCGTGAGAAGTATTGGCAGATGGCAACAGAGATGTATGACCCCATGAAGAAGGCTCAACCCAATTTGGCACACCTGGCCATTGCACAGATGGAGAAGCTCGGTAAACTCGACTGTGTTATTACTCAGAACATCGATGGCCTTCACTTCAAGGCGGGAAATTCAGAAGAGAAAGTGATCCAGCTTCACGGCACAGCGATGTATGTCTCCTGTTTGAGTTGCAAAAAGAGATACGACCGCGATGAGATTCAGGAACGAATACGGAAAGGAGTGAAGGTGCCCTATTGTGACGACTGTGGTGGACCTCTTAAACCTGCTACCATCTCCTTTGGTCAATCCATGCCAGAGAGGGAGACTGAGGAGGCCTATCATCGATCTTCCTTGAGCGATCTATTCATTGTGATCGGTTCCTCCCTGGTTGTACAACCTGCAGCTTCCATGCCTTTGGTGGCTAAGAGAAATGGAGCAAAGCTGGTCATCATCAACCGTGACCCGACCCCTTACGATAGTATGGCAGACATCGTGATCCACGCTCAGGCAGGACCGGTCATGGCCAGTATTCTGGAAAAATTGAAACAGGGATTAGGGACTCGGGATTAGGGAACCCCCAATCCCTAATCCCTATTTTCTTCGGTCCTCTACAAAGCCTTCTGCTTGAATCTTACCCGAATCGTCAAATTCTACGTAATAGACAAATGGCATTCGAATACCTGGAAGGAAGAACCTCACATCCATAAATTCCACCCGATGTCCTCCATCCTTCGAATTCACAGATTTCACTACTGGAAAGCGGGCAAACCAATAGTAAAATCTTACACCCTCCGTTTTCAAAGCCTTCTCCACCCAGGGAGAACCATCAAACTTTTGCCAAGATCTGTACTGTATCTGTTCAGGGGGCCAATAGAGGTCATTTAACCTTCTGAAAAAGGACGATGTAATGTGTCTCTTGGCTTTAGGTGTTTCTTTCCTGAGAAGATCGACAAAACCTTGGTGAACTTTGTCTTTGGTCTCCACATAATTGGCCCAACGAAAGGGAGAGAGAGGTTGAGGCAAAGAAGCCACTTGGATGACTTGCTCTTCTAAATTT
The DNA here is from genome assembly GCA_964518775.1 of uncultured Syntrophaceae bacterium. Classification (GTDB taxonomy): domain Bacteria; phylum Desulfobacterota; class BSN033; order BSN033; family UBA1163; genus JACAEX01. The sequence continues at coordinate 15,624 of CAZFJD010000011.1, read as the reverse complement.
TTGGCAAAGGTCTTCGTAAGGTTCATTGCCTGATCGTGTTGAATCCAACAAAAAAGGATGTAAAGGGTAAGGCCTATCAGGGAGCCGCGGCAGATCCATTGGGCCCCCCTCTTCCAAAAAAAGCTCATCAGTAACGGAAAGAAGATGATTCCTGAAAAAATCAGATCGATGATGAAGAGGAGGTCCCAGGAAAATCGATGTTCAAAAAAAGGCGAAAGAATCATCGTCCCATAAGATGTAAGAAGATCGAGCACGACATGGCTGACCAGGACAGGAACACAGATCTTATAAAAACTCCAGAAGTGGGTTCGTCTTGAGATTTTAACAAAGACCCAACTGAAGAAGAGCGCATAGAGAGGGATCAATAAAAAGGAGTGAGTAAAATCCCGGTGATATTCAAGATAAAATTGGCGGTTGAAGAGGCCAAGAACAAAATCGGTGTCCGGGAAAAATCCCATCGCGAGACCCGCAATGGTCCCCCAATTCCCAACCTTTTCGTCATCGATGGCCCTGGCAACGACCGCACCCGTAAGCGTGTGGGTGATGCTGTCCATAAAATCATAATAACCTTTAGATGTGCTTTAAGGCAACCTGGGGAAATTAATTTAATACAAACGCATTAAATGGATTTTCATTGCGAGGAGTCTTGCTATGGCGGGACGACGAAGCAATCCCATGAAAGATGAGATTGCCACGCCCTTCGGGCTCGCGATGACAGTGGGGAGTGTCAAAATATTAAATGCGTTTGTATTAATTACTCTGGACTATTCGGAGATACTTCTTAAACCACTCCACGGTGAGATCGATGGCACGTTGACGATGAGCAGGTTCGGTGATGCGGTGGTCAGCGCCTTCGATGATACGAATCTCCTTAGGCGCCCCCAGACCATGAAATATCTCCCAAGCCTGACCCACGGGAACGGCTTCGTCTTCCTCCCCATGGATAACCAGGCAATTTGAGACCTTAGTCAAGAGGGGAAGGAGACGATGATTCGGGAGGTCCTTAAAGAACGCTTCTGCTGGAAGAGGATAGTCCTCCTTCTGTTTCTTTGAACCAAGGTCCTCCAGGTGAAAAGGCGTGGCCCAGATGACGATCGCTTTGATCTCTTTATCCATGGATGCCCTGATCAAAGTTACATACCCGCCGAGGCTTGAACCTACTAGCCCAAATCGAGTTTTCGGACCTAAACGGGCCCGCATAAAGGAGATGGCTAAACCGAGGTCGGCAATTCTTCTGCTGACTGTATCGTCTTCAATCCTTCCTTCGCTCTCTCCAACTCCTCTAAAATCGAAACGAAGCATGGCAATCCCTTGCCAGGCAAGCCCTTCTCCAAGGGCCATATACTTCTCACTATTCTTGCTTGAGAGAAGACCATGGGAAGCAATCACACAGGGAAAGCTTTTGGTCCCGGGGAGATGAAGGATGCCTGAAATCTTTTGGCCTTCGCTTTGGAAAAAAACGGTCTCTATTTTCATATCGTCCCTCGTGATCTATGAATCAAATCCCCCTTCGTCCCCCTTTTCTAAAGAGGGAAAAAGGGGGATTATCTTTGGGATTTGAGCTTTTAACTTTCTATCTTCTGCTTTCTGCCTACTGCCTTCTATATCTTTGCTCCTGCTTCCTTCATCGCTTTTAAATACTCTTCCTTCAGTTTCTCCTTTGGGATTCCATGGTCGATGAAATCCCATGGAAAGATCTCATCCAAATCCCTTCTCCGGTAGACATAGAAGTCTGGGTTGACATTCGTCTCACGAAGGGCTCGGCCCCAATTTCCATGGTGACGATGAGCAGTCACCAGTATCCTTCCAACCCTCCGATCACCTCTTGAAAGCAGGGCCTGGATGTAAGCCCATTTGGGGAGATCATGGATCAACTCCAACCCCTTCTCTCCTTTAACGCCTCTCTGGATTGCCTTCAACTTTCTCTTCAACTCACCCACCTCTTCCAAAGGAGTCCACTGAAAAGGGGTGGCGGGTTTTGGGACGAAGGGATTGACACTCAGAACCAACCTCCATCTCGTCCTTTGACCCCTGGGGTTTGTGAGGATCTGGTGGCGAATTTTCTTGACAAGCAGGAGAATCGCTTTCACGTCTTCGTCATTTTCAGAGGGAAGGCCAATTAAGAAGTAACATTTGATTTGATAAAGACCATTCCTGACCAAGGTATCGATAGCCTCTAAAATCTCTTCATCCGTATAACCTTTCCTCAATACTTTTCGAAGCCTCTCCGATCCAGCCTCGGGCGCAATAGCCAAGGTTCGATCTCCCCCCGCTCTCAGACACTCAATCAGAGAGGGTGTAACAGCATCCACCCTTACGGATGAAAGCGAGATTCCCCCTTGACGGGACAGGATGCTTTGACACAACGGGAGAAGATCAGGATAGTCCGAGACAGCAGTTCCTGTGAGGCCTATTCGGTGTTCCTCAGCGAGGCCCTCTCTAGATAAGGTTTCAAGAAGGGAAAGTCTTCTATTTCGAAAAGGATGATAGACGAAACAGGCTGCGCAGAACCGACAACCTCTGGGGCAACCTCGGTTCACTTCCACCAAAGCCATCTCTTTGAACTCCGTCTCCGGAGTAAAGAGGACCGATCGCGTTTGGAATCGATCGATCTCTTTGATCCACCTCCTTTTGACCTGCCGAGGAAATCCTGGCTCAGGATCCATCGCTTCAATCTTTCCATCCTCCGCATAAGTCACATGATAAAATTTTGGGACGTAAATTCCCTCTTCTTCACTAACCCTTCTTAGGAAATCATCCTTCTCTTTCTTCCCTTCTTTTGAAAATGCGTGCCGGTAGACGTCTAAAAATTCTCTGATGACCTCCTCTCCCTCACCGAGGATGAAGAGGTCGAAAAATTCGGTTAGGGGTTCAGGATTTAGAAAGACCGATACGCCTCCTGCAATCACCAAGGGATGTCCTTCTCCGCGGAGCTGACTTTCTATTGGAACGTGGGCCAATTCCAAAAGAGTAAGGACATTGAGAAAATCATTTTCAAAGGATATCGAGAAGGCTAAGATATCAAACTCGGGAAGGGGTTTTTGGGATTCGATGGAGAGCAGCGGTGTTCGGGTGTGGTCATATTCTTGAAGATCTTCTTGATCAGGAAGGAAGGCCCTTTCACAGACGATATCGTCTTCCGAGTTCAGAGATTGATAAACGGTCTGAAAACCCAGATTTGACATTCCAACATGGTAGGTGTTGGGATAGATGAGACATATGGAGATCTTTCCGCCCCATGGTTTCCGGACTGTTCCCCTCTCTTTTTCGAGGGTTCGTTTGGCCTTCTGAATGAGTTTCCAGGAAATCATCTTCGTAAGTGGATAGTGGAGCGTAGATAGTAGTAAATTCAATATAACAGAATTTTATCTATTCATACATATAACATTTTTTACCACTCACCACCTACCACTGACCACTTACTAAATTCAGTCGGCCTGTTTTCTTAAGAATGTCGGAATATCAAAACGATCCTCATCTTCCATTGAAAATTCTGGTGGCTCCGCCAATTTTAACTCATCGAACCGCTCATTGACTTTCACCCTTCTCATGAAGGTGGGAATGTCCTTATTCTCTCTCATGGTGAAGGAAATGGGGGCAACCTTCTTAAACCGTGACGCGCTCTTCTCCTCAACCTTGCCAAACCCTGTAGCGATCACCGTGACCCGCATCTCTTCCTTCATCGCTTGGTCGATCACCATTCCCCATATAATATTGGCATCATCATGGGCTTCCTTCTGGATGAGGGTGGTTGCCTCGTTGACCTCGCTGAGCGTGATATTTTTGCCCCCGGTAATATTGATCAGGAGTCCCCGTGCACCCTCGATGGTAATATCTTCCAAGAGGGGACTCGAAATCGCTTTCTGGGCGGCCTCTACCGACCGATTTTCACCAGAAGCAATTCCTGTGCCCATCAACGCCATTCCCGTTTCCAACATCACGGTTCGGACATCAGCAAAGTCCACATTGACAATTCCGTGGCCCACGATGATGTCCGAGATCCCCTTGGACGCGTGATAAAGAATCTCATCTGCCTTCTTAAAAGCCTCCAGAATGGTCATGCTCTTTCCGCTGACGCCGAGGAGTCGTTGGTTTGGAATGGTGATCAGTGCATCCGCCGTCATCCTCAGATTGGCCAGCCCTTCCTCTGCCTGTTTCATCCTCTTCTTTCCTTCGAAGTGGAAGGGCTTGGTCACGATGGCGACAGTCAGGGCTCCCACCTCGCGGGCCACTTCAGCGATCACTGGGGCTCCTCCTGTGCCGGTTCCACCTCCCAACCCGGCCGTAATGAAGACCATGTCCGCACTTTTCAGGACCTCCCGAATCTTATCCACATCCTCCAGAGCGGCCTTCCTTCCGATCTCGGGATTTGCCCCGGCTCCCAACCCCTTGGTCAATGAGGCGCCCAATTGCAATTTGATCGGAGCCAAGTTTGCCGCCAGTGCCTGAGCATCGGTATTGGCTGCAATGAACTCAACACCAGTGAGTTGATAGGTGATCATCGTATTCAAGGCATTGTTTCCGCCCCCTCCAATCCCGATGATCTTGACCTTGGCGGCCAAATTCTTGTTCTCATCGAATTCGATCATATTTTTCCTCCTCTCAGAAATTGGAATGATGGAATAATGGAATGCTGGAATATTGGGTTTGAAATTTTTTCATCTCTCATCATTCTAATATTCCGTTTCCCCATTCTTCCCATTTTTTAAAAGAACTCTCCAATCCATTCCTTCATTCGGTGGGTGACCTTCGTGAAGATATTTCCCTGACCCACCTTGAATCGGCTCTGCGCTTTACTTCGACTTCCGTACAGGACAAGACCTACCCCCGTTGCATAGATCGGACTGTTCACCAAATCGACCAAGCCTCCGATACCAGTGGGGGTCCCCCTCCGAACGGGAACATTGAAAATCTGCTCGGCCAACTCAGGAACTCCTTCCATGATGACGCTCCCTCCGGTGAGGATCACCCCAGAAGCAATGAGATTTCCATAGCCCATCTTCACCACCTCATTGTGAACCAAGGTAAGGATCTCCTCGACCCTGGGCTCGATGATCTCTGCCAAGGTCTGCCTGGAAAGGACACGGGGTTTCCTTCCTCCAACGCTAGGGACCTCAATCGTTTCGTCCTTTCGAACCAGGGCGGTGAGGGCACATCCATAACGTATCTTGATCTTCTCCGCTTCCTCCACAGGGGTCCGGAGCCCCATGGAAAGATCGCTCGTGACGTGGTTTCCGGCCAAGGAGAAGACAGCGGTGTGCTTGATCGACCCGTTCGAAAAGATCACCAGATCTGTCGTCCCCCCTCCGATGTCGATGATGGCCGCCCCCAAATCCTTCTCCTCAGGAGCCAGGACCGCCTCGCTTGAACCCAACTGTTCCAAGACGATGTCATCCACGTCGAGCCCTGCCCGGTTCGCACATTTGATGATGTTCTGGGCGGAAGTAATCGCACCTGTCACGATGTGGACCCTTCCTTCCAATCTCACCCCCGACATCCCCACGGGATCCTTAATCCCATCCTGATCATCCACGATGAACTCCTGAGGGATGATGTGGATCACTTCCCGATCCATCGGAATGGCCACCGCACTTGCGGCATCGATCACCCGCTTGACGTCGTTCTGACCAATCTCTCTGTTCTTCACTGCGATCACACCGTGGCTGTTGATTCCTTTGATATGCCCGCCTGCGATCCCCACAAAGACAGAACTGATGTGATATCCTGCCATCAACTCCGCCTCTTCAATTGCCTTCTTGATCGATTGGACCGTACTCTCAATATTGACGACCACACCCTTTCGCAAACCCTTTGACGGAGAGGTTCCAAGACCGATGATGTTACATTGGCCATCGACCACCTCTCCAACCACAGCGCAGATTTTTGTGGTTCCAATGTCCAATCCGATCACCAAGGGATCTTTCTTACCCACCCTGTGATCACCTCCTTTTGTCCCCCGGTTTCCTTCCGAGGGAAAATCTTAATCTCTAAATTCCAAACCTCTTACCTTTTGGATCATTTCAGTTTCGAATTTAGAATTTTCCCCGTCAGGGGGTCTTTTTTACCACCATCCTCTTTAAGTCACGGCAGTCGATCGAGACGGCGGAAACCCCTCTCTTCTGTAGATCTGACCAGATGAAGGAGAATCTCCTCAACTTCTCGCCGAAGTGATCCCACCCCAATTTCACCTCTATCCCTTGGGTCTTTGTGAAACAATGGATCCCATAGGTTTTTTCCATATAGATCTCAGAAATCTCCTCCGGAGGAAAAGCCCTCTCTTTATTCACAATTCTAAGGAACTCCATGGCCTTTGTGATGAGGCGCTTCGCCTCTATGGGATCCTTTTCCAGAGCCACCCGGGTAAGGCCCGTAAGGACAGGAAAGTTATATTCATCTTTGTCCTCCAGCTGAGAAAAGATCAGCCCGTTAGCATCGATATAGTAAAGTTCTTCTAATTGGATGATCCCGATGGGTTTTCTCTCCACGATCTGTATCCGTATCTTATTTGGAAAGACCTTTCTCACCTGAACCTGCTCAATCCACGGATGGGACTCTAACTTCTTGACCACTTCCTTCAGCTTGAGGCTGAAGAGGTTTGGCATCTCGTCAAATCCGGTGAGGGAGAGAATCGTTTCTTTCGGAATCTTTTGACTTCCCTCCACCTCAACCTCCCTCACGCGGAAAAATGGGTCCTCCAAGAGATGGACATAAACTCGTTGACCGATGAAAAAGGAGAGAGAGATGAGCAAAAGCTGGAAAGCTACCCGAATGCCCTTCTTCAAAATTCCCAGGAATCTCTCGCCTCCGCTTTCCTCCCTCTTTCTTCTTGGTCGAAAGAATTTTTCCTCTCGGATCGTGACGGCGGGCCGTGATTCGTGATTTGTCACTCGTGATTCGTCTTCCAAACTTATATCCTTCATTCAGAACTCTTAATTCTTAACTCTAAATTCTTAGCCACTCTCTATCTTTAAAGAGGCTCCCAACAGAATCCTTTCGACTAAGTCTCCAAACGGGATTCCCGCATGACTGGCAGCTTTTGGTAGGAGACTCGTCTCCGTCATCCCTGGCATGGTATTCACATCGATCACAAATGGATCGTCATTCTCACCGGTCATGAGATCCACTCTGGCACAACCAGAACAACCCAGCGCTCGAAATGCTTTGAGACTCATCTCCTGGGCATAGAGGTACTTCTCTCTTGAAATTCGAGCGGGGATGATATATTCGGTCTCTCCTTTCGTATATTTCGAATGGTAATCGTAGAAACCACTCTTGGGAACGATCTCAATCACCGGGAGAGGAATATCTTCGAGGATGCCGACAGTGATCTCCTTGCCTTTCATAAATTCTTCGACCAATATCTCTTCGTCGTATTTTGCGGCCTCCTTCAATGCGAGGACAAATTCTTCTTCTCCTCTGGCAATCGATACCCCGATGGTCGACCCTTCTCTTGCCGGTTTCACCACGAGCGGAAAGGGCAAGGAACTTTTTCTCAGATCATCCTTCCGGATGTCTCCCCGCTGATAGACTTCGAAACGAGGGGTCGGTATCTTTTCACAGAGAAAAATCTTCTTTGCCATAATCTTGTCAAGAGCCAATGCGCTTGCCAGGACCCCTGACCCCGTATAGGGGATTCGCATTAATTCCAGCATCCCCTGGATGGTTCCGTCCTCACCGAATCTTCCATGGAGGGCGATAAAAGCATATTCGATCTTTTCCTTAATCAACGTCTCTGAAACGTCCTCGCCCACGTCGATGGGATAGGCATTGTATCCCTTCTCCGTGAGGGCTTTCAGGATGGCCTTCCCCGTCTTCAAAGAGATCTCCCTCTCTCGGGACAAACCACCCATCATGACACCGATCCTCTTCTTCTTGAGGGATACTTCTTTCACTCCCCCAACACCCTCACCTCCCTCTCAAGGGAGATGCCTTTCTGTTCGTAGATCTTCCTTTCCACGAGCTCCATCAAATCGATCACCTCTTGGGCGGTAGCCTTTCCGAGATTGATGATAAAATTGGCATGGCGATCCGAAATCATCGCCTGTCCTATCCTGAACCCTTTCAGCCCACCCTCCTCGATCCATTTTCCTGCAGGCCCCTCCGGAGGGTTTTTAAAAATGGAGCCGGCGCTCGGATAATCTAAAGGTTGGGTCCTCTTTCTCATCTCCGAATAGGATTTCACCCGCTCAAGAATCTCTTCCTTCCTCTCCTTTTTCAGCTGAAATCGGCCTTTGAGGATGATCCAAGAAGGTGGGATCGCCAACCTTCGATACAAGAATTTCAATCTCTGCCGTGGCCTCTCCACCACTTCCCCATCCTCGTTCATCAAAGTAACGGAGAGGACAATATCCCTCAGCTCCACACCCCACGCACCGGCATTCATTGCCAACCCACCGCCTACTGTTCCTGGAATGCCGAAGAACGGTTCGAGTCCTGTGAGACCCTTCTGAATCGAGAATTGAACCAGTCGCTGAAGGGAGAGGCCAGCCTCAGCTTCAACGACCTCGCCATCCGCCTGACACTTCTTCATTCCTTGAGTCAGGCTGACCACCCATCCGCGAATCCCTTTGTCTCTCACAACCAGATTCGTTCCTTTACCCAAGATCAGAATGGGAACATCTCTCCTTCTGGCATACCTCACAACCTTCCTCAACTCAACCGCATCTTTTGGAAAGAGTAGACTATCCACGGGCCCGCCCACTTTAATGGAGGTGAACTGCTTCATCGGCGCATCAAAAAGAATTCTCCCCTTGATCAAACCCAAGGCCGCCTTTTTGTAATCCCTTATCATTTGATTTCGGAATTCGCCTGCCTGCCGCAGGCAGGAAATGCGGATTCCGGATTTAATTCCGCAATCTGCAATCCGCAATCTGAAATTTAATTATTACAATCGGTTCACCAACTCATCAGCCACCTGCCAGATATCCCCTGCTCCCAAGGTGATCACCATGTCTCCTGGGGCGATGATCTGAAGAAGATGATCGACAATCACCTTCCTGTTCGAAAAATAAGAAACATCCTTATGACCATATTCCCTGACCCCTTCGAAGAGGGCCTTCGCCTCCACCCCCTCGATCCGATCCTCCCCTGCGGGATAGATATCAGTAAGGATGAGGACATCTGCATCGTAAAAGGCAGTTAAAAAGTCCTGAAACAGGGCTTTGGTTCGCGTATAGCGGTGAGGTTGGAAAACGACGACCATCCTTCTCTTCCAGCCCCTCTTGGCCGCTCTCAGCGTGGCCATGATCTCTACGGGATGGTGGCCATAGTCGTCTACGACAAGGATTCCCTTCTTTTCTCCTTTGATCTGGAACCGCCTTTGAATCCCGCTAAAGTCTCGGAGGGTTTCTTGAACGGTTTGAAAGGGAATATCAAGCTCAAAGGCTGTCGCCACCGTAGCCAAGGCATTGTACACATTATGGAGACCCGGCATCTGTAGCCTCAACTTCCCAACCCCCTGGTTTCGGTAGAGCACCTCAAAACTCGTGGAGAGACCCTCAAACTCAATCTCCTTTGCCTGAAAATCTGCCTGAGAGGTTAATCCATAGGTGGTGAACCGCTTCTTCAATCTCGGGATGAGGCTCTGGACATTGGGATGATCGAGGCAGAGCACGGCCAATCCGAAAAAGGGGATCTTGTTCAAGAAACTGAGAAAGGTCTCCTTGATCTCATCAATCCCCGAATAGTAATCGAGATGCTCCGGGTCAATATTGGTCACGACTGCAATGGTGGGCATCAATTTCACAAAAGAGCCATCGCTCTCATCAGCTTCTGCCACTAAGAAGTCACCCTGTCCGAGCCTGGCATTGCTTCCAATGCTGTTCAGCCTTCCTCCGATCACGACAGTTGGGTCGAGTCCTCCTGCAGCCAAGACCGTTGCAATCAGGGATGTGGTTGTTGTCTTCCCATGGGTCCCAGCAATGGCAATTCCGACCTTCATCCGCATTAACTCTGCCAGCATCTCTGCCCGCGGAATCACAGGGATCAGCCTTTGCTCAGCCGCTTCGACTTCAGGGTTGCCTGGACGAATCGCAGAAGAGACCACCACCACATCGGCCTCCTTCACATTCTCTTTCCGATGGCCATAGAAGATCTCGGACCCTAAGGTTTGAAGCCTACGGGTCACCTCGCTCTCCTTGATATCGGAGCCGCTGACCTCGTAGCCCAGGTTGAGCAAGACTTCAGCAATCCCGCTCATGCCGATTCCACCGATGCCCACAAAATGGATATGCTGGATCTTTCCTTTTCGATACATGTCTTAGTAAGAAATCAAGTTCAAATGCCAAAATCCCTGCCTACCGCAGGCAGGCAAATGCCAAATGAATGTCAAATGCCTAAATATCAAAACATTTTTTATTTTAATTTTACGTTTGAACTTTGAGCTTTGAACTTTATTTGATATTTGAACTTTGATATTTGACATTGCTTATTATCCTCTAACGAGGGCATAGCAATGATCGACGATCTCCTCGGCTGCCCTCGGTCGGCCCACCTGCTGAATTCTCTCCTCCATCCGGATCCGTTTCTCCGGTTGGTGATAAAGCTCGAGAATGGCTTGGGCCAGCGATGGTCCGCTCAACTCCTCGTCCCGAATCATTTGCGCGCCACCCATCTCCACCAATTTCTGTGCATTGATAACCTGGTGATTGTGGGCTGCATACGGATAGGGGATAAGGATTGCAGCCTTTCCGCAGAGCGCCAATTCGGCAACGGTGGTCGCCCCGGATCGACAGATAATCAGATCAGAAAGCTGGTAATAGGTTGCCATATCCTCAAAAAAAGGCCTCACCCATGCATCAAACGCTTTTTCCTGATAACCTTTTGAAACCCAGTCCACATCGTCTCTCCCCGTCTGATGAAAAAACCTGAGAGAGGGCCTTAATTCTTGCAGAAGATCCAAAGCCTCCATCATCGCCTGGTTGATCCGATGCGCACCCCCACTCCCTCCAAAAATAAGGACAGTAAACCGGGCCTCTTTCCTCTTTTCGATCTCTTTTGAATTCGGGCCTGGCTGAAAAATCTCCTTCCTGACCGGATTTCCTGTCACAATGGTCTTCCCATCAGGAAAGTAGCTCTTCGTCTCTTCAAAAGAGACGAAGATCCGTTGGCTGAACCATTTCAAGATGCGATTGGTCATCCCTGGGATCACATTCTGTTCATGGATGGCCCTCTTCGTCCTGAGAATGGATGCGGCGATGAGAGTCGGACCGGAGGCATATCCTCCTACACCCAGGACCAAATCTGGTCGGAATTCCCTTAAGATCGCATAAGCCTCCGAGATAGCCGCTGGAATAGCCCAAATGGCCTTCAACTTCCCGAGGAAGGATCTTCCCTTAAGAGGTTTCGCTTGGATCGTTCTCAGAGGGAATCTTCCTCCGGCCAATACCTTGGCTTCAATCCCTTTCTCGGTTCCGATGAAGAGCACTTCGTTCGCCCTCTCCCTTTCAACGAATGCCTCTGCGATCGCCATTCCCGGGAAAAGGTGACCTCCTGTACCACCTCCGGCAATGACAAACCTCATCTCCGTTCCGTCTGTGTCGAGAGGTGAAGTAACATGCCCACCCCTACTAAGTTCGCAACCAACGACGTCCCTCCATAGCTGACCAGTGGAAGGGTTAACCCTTTCGTGGGAAGGAGTCCCAAAACTACTCCCATATTGATGACCGTTTGCAAAGAGATCATCAGAGTGATCCCCAATGCCAAATAGGCGCCAAATCGATCCTCAAGAGAAAGCGCGATGTGAATTCCTCTCAATGTAAAAATGAAGAAGAGGAGGAGGACGATCATCGCCCCGACCAATCCTAACTCTTCTCCAATGATCGAAAAGATGAAATCTGTGTGGGGAGCAGGGAGAAAGAATAGCTTCTGCCTTCCCTCACCCAGTCCTAATCCGAAGAGGCCTCCTGAACCAAAGGAGAGGAACGATTGGATGATCTGAAAACTGTTTCCAGTCGGGTCTTCCCAAGGCTGGATAAAACTGATCCATCGTTTATAACGGTATCCAGCATTCATCAGAAAGTAATAGGCAGCAGGAGCAATGAGCAAGAACGCACCGACCACATAGATCAATCGGGCGCCGCTGACGAATAGAAGGAGAAAAACCATACCCGTAAGGAAGAGGGCTGCCCCGAAATCGGGCTCCTTCGCCACCAGGCCGATGACAACCCCAGAAAGGAGGACCGTAGGTAGGAATCCAAAGGAGAAGCTCCGAATCCTCTCCTCCTTCTTCGTCAGGAAATAGGCCAAGAAAATGATTAAACCCAGCTTCGCAAATTCTGAGGGCTGAAAAGAGAATGACTGAATCTTCAACCAACGCATCGATCCACCTGCTCGATGCCCAATGTTAGGGATCAATACAGCAATCAAAAGAAGGACGGAGATGATCAGGGCGGGGTAGGCAAATCGCTTCAGAACCTCGTAAGGGAAAAACATCATAAGGATCATCAGAACGAAACCGATCCCTGCATAGAGGGCTTGTCTCTTCAAAAAGTAGTAGGGGTCCTGGAAACGATCAGCAGCCAGAATGGCACTGGTGCTGTAGACCATCACAATCCCGACGCCAACCAAGGCCAGGACGACAATCAATAGGATGTAATCGAACCTCCTTCTGCCTTTCATCATCTTACTTTATCGGGGATACCCGGAGTTAAGAAAATCTTTCAATTCCAAAGTTCAAAGTTCAAATGTCAAATCAATGACAAATGACTAAATATTTTTTGACATTTGGATTTTGAACTTTATTTGAACTTTGAAATTTGACATTTGGCATTAGCCCGTCCTTATTCTAAAGACAGCTTTCTTAAACACTCTTCCTCTCTCCTTATAATCTTTGAACATGTCGAAACTCGAACAGGCCGGTGAAAGCAGAACTACATCGCCCCTGCCTGCCGATCGATAGGCCAGGAGGACGGCCTCCTCCAAGCTTTTTGCCATAGCCGTCTCTGTCAATTCTCCTAATTCCCGACCCATTCTCTCCCTAGCCTCTCCGATGAGGATGAGCTGTTTGACATGACTTCGAATCAAATCCTTGAGAGGGGACAAATCCCCCCTCTTATCCTTTCCCCCTGCGATCAAGATGATCGGTTCTGAAAAGCTCTGGAGAGACTTGACGACGGAACCCACATTGGTCCCCTTTGAATCATTGTAAAAACGAACCCCTTCGATCTGCAGCACAAATTCGAGACGATGCTCAAGGCCTTCAAAGCGAGCGAGAACAGCCTCGACCGCTTTTTTCGAACAACCGAAAATGCGAGCCGTGGTAAGGGCAGCCATCATATTCTCCACATTGTGGACCCCCTTTAAAGAAACCTCGGTCAGGGGATAACCTTCCTCCTTTCCCTCAAGCCTCAGAAGGATGATCTGATTTTTGGAAAAGGCACCTTCAGCGAGTTTGTCCCTCAGGCTGAAATAGACTGTCTTCGCTTTTACCCTTTTCGCATATCTCATGACGGTTGGATCATCCCTGTTGAGGATGGCCACATCCCCAGAATTCTGATTTGCGAAGATTCTAACCTTTGCTTTAACATAGTCTTCGTATCGCGCGTAACGATCCAGATGATCTTCAGTGATGTTGAGAAGAACAGAGAATCGAGGTCGAAAATCTTCGATCGCCTCCAATTGAAAACTGGAGATCTCAGCCACCAAGACTTCCCATCGATCCCCCCCATCTGCAAAGAGGATTAACGGGTCTCCTACGTTCCCTCCCACTCCCACCCTCTTTCCGTCTTCCTTTAGCATCTCGCCAATTAATAAGGTGGTCGTTGTCTTGCCGTTGGTCCCTGTGACGGCGATGATGGGAACCTGAATGAAGTGGTACGCCAATTCAATCTCACTGATCACCCGAATACCCCTCTTCAATGCCTTTTGGATCGGTTCAATGTTCAGATCAACTCCTGGACTCACCACAATGAGATCTGGCTTGAGAAAGGTCTCTGTCCGGTGGCCACCCCATTCCATGGGAATATCCATTTCTCCCAACTCCTGGGTAGCTTCGTTCATTTCCTCCCTCGACTTCATCTCTGTCGTACTTACAATCGAACCTTTGGTTCTAAGGAACTTCACCGTGGCCACCCCGGTTCGAGCCAACCCTACCACTAAGACCTTTTTACCGTTGAGATCCATCTTCTGTGATCGCTATGCGCAGAGCGCTAAGCGCTTAGCGTCTTTTTACCTGAGTTTCAGCGTACTGATCGCTAAGAGCCCAAGAATGATGCCGATGATCCAGAATCGAACGATGATCTTCGGTTCGGCCCAACCCTTCAATTCAAAATGGTGATGAATCGGTGCCATTCGGAAGACCCGTTTCTTACGCAATTGATAAGAGATCACTTGGATGATGACCGAAAGGACCTCGATCACAAAGATCCCGCCCACGATCACCAGGAGGAATTCCTGCTTGGTGACGACTGCGATCGTCCCCAATGCAGCGCCCAGAGCCAGAGAACCGACATCACCCATGAAGATCTGAGCCGGATAGGTATTGAACCAGAGGAAGCCGAGCCCAGACCCCACCAAGGCTCCACATAAAATCGTCAGCTCTCCGCTGCCCTTGACAAAGGGGATTTGAAGATAGGTGGCAAATCGGAAGTTTCCAGCAAGATAACAAAAGAGCATGAAGGTCCCGCTTGCGATGAGCACGGGTCCGATCGCCAAGCCATCTAACCCATCCGTCAGGTTGACCGCATTGGCAGAGCCCACGATGACGAGCGTTGCAAAGAGGATGTACCAATCTCCTAAGTCTGGCATCACCCTTTTGAAAAATGGAAAGATCAACCTGGAATCGTGATCGAAGGTGTAAAAGAGGATCAGGCTGGTGACCAACCCCATCGCCAGTTGAACAGGGAATTTGTAGCGAGCCTTGATGCCAATCCCTTTCTTATCCAGAACCTTCTTATAGTCATCCAAAAACCCGAGGATTCCAAATCCCAGCGTGGTCAACAGAACAATCCAGACATAATGGTTGGTCAGGTCAGACCAGAGCAGGGCAGGAATGAGCAGCGCAGCGAGAATCATGCTCCCGCCCATCGTTGGAGTTCCATTCTTCGCCATGTGTCGCAAAGGAACATCCTCTCTCACGACCTGTCGAATCTGAAAAGCCCTCAACTTGTTGATGAGCCAAGGACCGATGATGAATCCGATCAGAAGCGCGGTAAGAATCGCATAGATCGTCCGAAAGGTGATGTAACGGAAGACATTGAAAAAGGAGTAAATGGTATGAAGAGGATAAAGTAAGTGATAAAACATTTCTCAAACCCTCCTCTCGATCAGACCCTCAACGATCTTCTCCATCGCCATCCCTCTTGAACCCTTGACCAATATCCAGTCACCCTCTTGGGTCACCCCTCTCAACGTGTCGATGGCTTCTGAATGATTCTCCACGACCCATGCCCTTCTCGATTCGAATCCATGACGGATGGCCGATTCAACGACCAGGGGCGCCTTCTCCCCCAAGGCGAGAAGAAGGTCGATCGAAAGCTCTTTCACCTTCTCCCCTAATTGTCGATGGGCTTCATCGGTAAAATCCCCTAATTCCAACATATCGCCCAGCACTGCAATGGCCCTGCCCTTCCCCCTTATTTCTGCCAGCGTCTCCAGGGCAAGTTCCATCACTCTGGGATTGGCGTT
>CAZFJD010000010.1:0-22679 GCA_964518775.1 uncultured Syntrophaceae bacterium | reverse complement strand
CCCCTCGGCCAAGCTGGAGATCAGTGGCACTTAGATAAAGGGCATAACCTCCAAGTTGCCACATACCAACTTCAAAGGAGACCCGAGTTCTTGTTGACGGCTTCTCGAAAATCATCGCCAGCGTCTTTCCTTTTAAAATGGGATGCCCTTGCCTCCGAAGGAGTTGGAGCTTCAGAAGTTCCGAGGTCTTAAGAATTTGCTCAATCTCTTCCCCTGTCAGATCATAAAGGCTCGCTAACGATTTACCTTTCATGTTTACAGCCATCTACTTACCTCCCCATAAAATCCCAAATTTCAAAGTAGACATTGAGATTTTGGCATCTGAAATTTATTTGACATTTGGATTTTGAAATTTGAAATTTACGTTCCTCCTGCCCTCTTCCATGCGAGATGGAGCGCATCTCTGACCAAAACTTTGGACACTTCCTTTCTGTACCAATCCGTCGACCGGACATCGGTAATGGGTCTTATCTCTTCAGAAGCCTTCTCGGCCACCTTCTCCGCTAACTCTTTCTTGAAGCTCTCCCCTGTCATCATCTCCTCTGCCCTTAAGGCCCTCATTGGCCTCTCTGCCACTGAACCAAGAGCGATCCCGCAAGACCCACAGACATTATCTTTACGTTCGATCGCCACGGCACAGCTCACCTTTGCAAGATCTGCAGAAACCCGACCCAATTTGAGAAAGGCACTCCCCACATTTCCTGTCACTTCGGGAACCTGAATCTCAACAAGCATCTCCGTCGGGGATAGAAGAGGTTCTCCTGGTCCAACAAAGAATTCATCCAAGCGAAGGATGGTTTCATGACCCTTCTCAGCCAGTTTCACCATTCCTCCAAAAACTATCAGAGGGGGGGCAGCATCTGCAGCGGGTGACGCATTGCAAAGATTCCCACCCACTGTTCCCATGCTCTTGATCTGAACGGAACTGACCGATCGGGCAGCCTCATAGAGGGCCGTGTATCTCTCCTTGATCACCTGAGATCGCTCCAGATCTCGAAAAGTCGTAAGCGAACCGATACGGAGACCCCTCTCCTTGATCAGGTAGCGAAGGGCCGGAATTCTTGAAATATTGACAACGCACTTCGGATGAATCTTCCCCATCTTCATCTGAACCAGTAGATCAGTCCCTCCAGCAATCACTTTTGCTTTCTCACCATAGGTGGCAAGAAAATCGAGTGCTTCTTCAACCGTCTTCGGTTCAACATATTCAAATTCTTCAGAAAGGATACGCGTATTGACCATCTTATTTTATATCCTCTTTTCTCAGAGCTTGAAGAACTTTCTCCGGTGTGATCGGGATTTCAGTGAAGCGAACACCAATCGCATGGTAAATCGCATTGGCGACTGCCGCAGCTGTAGGATTAAGCGCTGCCTCACCAATGCCCTTTGCACCAAATGGCCCAGTAGGTTCCTCGGTATGGGTGAAGTAAGTCTCGATTTTCTCCACACCCGGCATGTCAGAAGCAGTAAGCATCTTAAGATCCGTCAGAAAGCCCCTGTTGGTCAATTCCCCTGTTTCTTCATCATGCAAAGAATCCTCGACCAGGGCATAGCCTAATCCACGGTAGAGCCCTCCATAGAGCTGACCTTCTGCTAAATCTGGATTGATGACCTGGCCAGCATCGCTGCAAAGGACCGCACGGACTGGTTTGATCACGCCCGTCTCAGTATTGACTTCCACCTCGATGAAATGGGCAATGAAAGTCGGAGGGCAGCTGACCTGGCGGTGGCTATCTACCGCTGCAATCGTGCCCCAGTCATTGAGTTGGGCGGTTTTGGCTACCTGGCCGACCGTCACCCTCTTTCCCGGCACCCCCTCCACGAAGATCACTCCTTGGCCAACTTCCTCATCCATTTCCATCTTCAATGCATGGGAAGGTGCTTGGAGGATCCTTGAGGCGAATTCCAAGAGTTTCTCCTTTGCCTGACCTGCTACTTTATGCATTGCGCCACCTCCACAATAGACTCCTCTTGTAGCGTGGGTACAAACATCGTAGAGAGTGGTTCGAGTATCAACCGGCGATATGCCCACCTTCTCGATAGGAATCTTTAACTCTTCCGCCACGATCTTTGCCAAAGCATCGAGGGTTCCACCGCCGAGATCCATCAAGGCGGTCAGGAAGTCGACAGAGCCATCCTCATTGATCTTCACAATGCCACCTGAATAATCGATCGCCTCACCGGGTAGAGGGGCTCCTGCTCCAGAGGTATGAAATCCCCTCGCCATTCCAATGCCGCGACGAGTGGGTCCTTCAATGTTGGCCAACTTTTTTCGATCCACCCACCCGATCAGCTCCCCACCCTTCTTCAGCATCTCCTCCACACCGCAGCTATGAATGACGGAGCGAACTGTTGGGCCTTGTCCCCAGAAGGTTTGGCCTAAGCCGACATAATTCTTCAACCGAAGTTCGATGGGGTCCATGCCCAACTTCTCAGAAAGAAGATCCATCAGGGATTCCACTGCAAAGGTGACCTGGGGATTTCCAAAACCTTGCATCGCGCACGCAGGAACCTTATTCGTATAAACCGCCTTGCCTTCAAATTTGAGATGCGGAAGTCGATAGAGCGAGACCCACCACCCTGCCATGCATCCCAAGAGGGGATAGGCCTGCGTATTGTGGGCGCCAATGTCCACAACGACCTTCATATGCCCTGCTGTTAAAGAACCATCCTTTCTGGCACCGAGTTTCAGCCTGACGATCGAAGGATACTTACAGTGATCATATATATCCTCTTCTCTTGTCGAAACGAGTTTGACCGGTCGCCGTGCCTTCAAGGCAAGGGCCACACTAATGGGAACGACTGAATTCATCTGGATGCTCGATCCAAAAGATCCTCCAACCGAAATCCTCTTGACATTGACTTTGCTCAGTGGGATTTGGAATAACTCTCCCAGAAGCTGCCTCACGTTGTGAATGGTCTGGGTCGTCGTCCAGATCGTGATCCCTCCATCGGCTTCGGGCTGGCAGACAACCGATTTCGTCTCCATCTGGCCGTGATAGACACGGCCTGTCCGAAACTCCTCCTCAACCACGACCTCCGCCTCCCGAAATCCCTGTTCGATGTTCCCCTCCGTAATCTCCCTCGCTGCGGCAATATTATTCTCAATCTTTCTCTCTTCATCTCCAACGAGGATCGATTCATAAAGTTGGGGACTGTCAGGTTCCATTGCCTCCATGGGATCAAAGACCGCCGGGTACTTCTCATACTCCACGTGGATAAGTGGAAGGGCTCTTTCTGCTGCTTCCTCATTCTCTGCCGCCACAGCAGCGATCGCCTCGCCCACATGGCGAGCCTGATCGGCCAGGACATACCTGTCTTTATAAGTGGATCTGGGAATGCTCAACAAACGCTCGTTATATTTGACCCTCGGAATATCTTTGAACGTGATGCAGACTGCGCCCGTTCGCTCAACAGCACTCGTGTCGATGCTTTTAATACGGGCATGGGGGAAGGGGCTTCTCAACACCCGTGCGTGGAGCATATGGGGAAGAAGAATGTCAGAGGTATAGGTCTCCTGACCAATCACTTTGGCGATTCCATCTTTTCGAATGGATCGTTTGCCTATGGCATGATATTGGGTTTTTTCCATTTTTTGTCCCTCAAATACACCCTTCAATTCTGTCATTCCCGTGCAAACGGGAATCCAGATTTCTTTTACTTAAAGTAGGAAATCGGCATTTAAAAGCTCTGGATTCCTGCTGGAGTTTACCCCGTATTCGGTTACGGGGCACGAATGACAATTCTACCTAACTTCTTTCTTCTCCTTAATCCCCCTCACAATCTTTTCTGATGTGATGGGCAGATCGAAAATTCGAATACCAATGGCGTCGCATATTGCATTGGAGATGGCGGGGGCAACCGAGCAGACAGAGGGCTCTCCAACCCCTTTTGCACCGAATGGTCCAACGCCATCGCCCAATTCAATGAGAATCGTTTGAACATCTGGCACGTCCATCGATGTGGGAACGAGATATTCAGAGAGAGAAGGCGTCAGGGTCACACCTTTCTCCAAGATCACCTCTTCGGTCAATCCGTAACCCATTCCATAGATCGCCCCACCTTCCAGTTGGCCCTCTACACTTAAACGATTAATCGCCCTGCCCACGTCGAAACAAGAGATGAGCTTTAATACCTCCACCTTCCCTGTCTCTTCATCTACTGCAACTTCCACTGCATGGGTACCAAAGGTAAAATCAGGAAAAACATCCCCTTCTATTCTTTCATACTGTGTCAGGTTCCGAAAGGGTGCTTTGAAGAGGGCCACATGATAGAGGGGGAGACCATCGGAGGCACAGACCTTCACGACTTCTTTCAGAGTGAGACTCTTCCCAGAACCTTCTCTGTCAACGACTTCCTGATCCACAAGGTCAAGCCTTTCGGGATCCATCCTCATCATTTCCCCTGCCTTTTTAAGCAAAGTTTTCCGAACCTCTTGCGCAGCCATGAGAGTCGCATTTCCAGACATATAGAGTTGCCTTGTAGCAGTCGTCGTCCCTGCCAAAGGAGTTAATGCAGTGTCAGCAATATAAACCTTGATGTCTTCCAGGGGAACTCCTAAGATTTCAGCAACAATATGACATAAAGAAGAGGCTTGTCCTCCACCGATGTCCTGAACTCCTGTACGAATGGTAACGCTTCCATCCATTTCAATAGAGACATAGGATCGTGAAGTGTCATGGAGAAAGACCATCCGGCCATAGCTTGTCATTCCAGAAGCAAGGCCCCTGCCAATCTTCAAATTACCTTCTTCATGTGTTTTTTTCCCAAGGGCATGAAAAGCCCCGTCAGTTGTCTCTTTGAGGGCAACCTGATGCTCAAGAATCTGACCAGTGGCCAGAGCCTCTCCTTTCTCCAAATAATTGATCTTGCGAATCTCTATAGGGTCCATCTTTAGTTTTTTGGCTAATTCATCCATTTGTGATTCATAGGCGAAACAAGGTTGAGGTGCTCCGAACCCGCGATTGGCACTGGTAAAAGTATTGTTGGTCAAGACAGTACAACCATCGATTTTCACATGAGGAATGCGGTAGGGACCAGCGGCATCCACCATCGAGTAAAGAAGGACCCACGGGCTGAGATAGACATAGGCTCCAGCATCAGAGATCAATTTAGCCTGAAGAGCAGTCAATCGACCGTCCTTCTTTGCCCCCGTTTTATACTCCATGATGTAGGGATGTCGCTTACTGTGGCAGAGGATTGATTCCTCACGTGTGTAAGTGAGTTTTACAGGCCTTCCTGTTTTAAAGGTAAGGAGGGCAAGGAAAGTCTCAACAGTAATATCCTCTTTCCCTCCAAACCCTCCACCCACATAAGTTCCAATTACTCTGACCCGATTGTGAGGAAGGCCAAGGACATCCGCAACGCCTCTAAAATGCTCGATCACCTGAGTAGAGACCCGAATGGTAATCACCCCATCTTCGTCGATCCACGCCACCCCAGATTCTGCTTCGAGATAGGCATGATCGACAAATGGAACCCGGTAAGTATTCTCCACAACCACATCGGCCTCGGAAAACCCTTCTTCAATATTTCCCTTTACGACTTCGTAATGAGTGACGATATTCGATTTCCCCTCTTCCACCTGAGGGGCATCAGGCTTCATCGCCTCGATAGGATCGAAGACCCCTGGTAGGGGCTGATAATCGACTTTGATCAGACCTAACGCCCTCCTTGCAATCTCCTCCGTCTCGGCTGCAACCAGTGCTACCGCCTCTCCCATAAAATGGACTTTCTTATCGGCAAGGACTCGATAGAGTCCTTCAAAACCTCCTCCCATCGTATGGGTCTGACCAAAACGAGTGACAGATTCATTCTGAGGTACATCCTTTGCAGTGAGCACGACTCTAACGCCACTGAGTCGCTCTGCCTTTGAAGTATCGACGAAGAGGATTCTCGCAGAGGGATACCGACTTCTCAGGACTTTTCCATAAAGCATTCCAGGCATCGAGAAGTCATCCGCATAGCAGGTCAGCCCGAGTGCCTTCTCCCATGCGTCGTGCCGAGGAATCGGCTTGCCTATGATTTTTAATTCAGTTTTCTCGTTCATCGTTTATCGCTCATCGTTCTTCGTAATTTTTGAGAGGCATCTTCGATCGCATCAATTATCTTTTTATATCCCGTGCATCGACATAGATTCCCTGAGATGGCCCTTTTAATCTCTTCTCTGCAGGGCTTGGGATTTTTCTCCAAAAGAGCTTCTGCGGAAAGAAGTTGACCAGGTATACAAAAGCCGCACTGTATGGCGCCCTTTTCTACAAATTTTTTCTGTAATGGGTGCATCTTTTCGGGAGTCCCCAACCCCTTAACAGTTAGAATTCGTTTACCCTCTGCTTGGTATGCCAGGACAAGGCAAGAATCCACAGGAATTCCATCCAAAAGTATCGTGCAAGCTCCGCAGTCGCCTTTTCCGCAACCTTCCTTTACCTCAGTATGATTGAGCTTGTTTCTGAGGACATGAAGCAAAGTCTCCCCAGGTTGACAAAAAGCCTTTTCTTCCCTTCCGTTAATTTTCAGAATAACTTCTTTTCCTACCTGTTTCTTATCCTTCATATTGAACTCTATGCTCGATTTCGGAATAGAAGTACCCGTCTTCTCCCCTTAACCAATATTGGCCAAAGCCCCCCCCAAACCACGCTTAACAAGAACAGCTGAAAGTCCCTTCCTGTAAATTCTGCTTCCCCTTAATCTTGAATCTCTTGGATTTACCTCTCCTGACGCGATCTCCCCTGCCCTCTCAAAAATTTCAGGGGTTAGCGGTTTTCCTTTCAAAAAATCTTCGGCCTCCCTTGCCCTGAATGGAGTATTAGACACAGGTCCAATGGCTATTCGTGCAGACCCAATCGATCCATCTATCGCTTTGACAAATACTGCACATGCCAAGATGGGTAGAGCCATTGCTCTTCGAATCGCAACCCTCTGGTAATTACTCCCTTCTCCCTTCTTACGTTTCTCGAATCGAATCCCAACCAGGATTTCCTTGGACGGGTCAATGATCGATTTTCCTATATCCAAATAAGCTTTGTCTATCGGAATTTCACGGGTCCCTTTTATACCCGCAATTTCGAGCATCGCATCAAGGGCGAACAATGCCAACGCGCCGTCAGCCGCAGGTTGAGCGGATACAACATTCCCCCCGATCGTTCCACGATTTCTCACTTGAGGACTACCTATCAGACTCGCGGCCTGTGACAGAACCTGAGCATTGGCCCTGATGAATTCATTCTCTTCCAGTTCCGTGAAAGTCACTCCAGAACCGATGAATATCTTCTTGCCTTCCTCTCGTATCGACCGGAGCTTCCTTATTTTTTCAATGTCCACAAGTACTTCAAAGCTACACCCCCTGTCTCTTATCTCTGTTATCAAGTCCGTGCCTCCGGCAATTAACCGGGCCTTACCTCTGTATTCTTTAAGTAAGCCTAAGGCTTCGTTTATCGTTTTTGGAAAAAGATGATCTTTTATCACCACTCTACTCCTTTAGAAGAATTCGTGTTGAAGTGCACAAATGTCCTTCAAACCCAGTTTAGCATAACCCGTTTTCGCAGATGAATTCCATCTTTAACAACCTACCCTCTCTATACCCTCCTGATATATGAGAGAGGCCCTCCGAACGGGAGACATTGACAAGGACATTCGCTTCGAAGACCCTTGCCCGCCTAACCGGAATAACATTTGGCCCCCCCGCAATCAATTTTACTTTGCCCTTCCAACGTTTCATCACATGAAGAGCATCTTTCAAATTTGGAGGCTGAAAATACTCCGTACTTTTCTCATATTTTTACTCCTCAATTAATGATCAATATACAAAAATGATAGATGAGGCTCTCCTCGTTCATTTAGAATTCATCAACGAATGGCTTACGTTTAAACCAAGGCAATGCCTGGGTAGAAAGTAAGACAAATCCTGTAATCAGAAGGGCACAAGAAATTGGATGGGTGAAGAAAATGCTAAAACTTCCCTCTGACATTAGGAGCGATTGTCGAAAGGCGTTCTCCATAATAGGGGAAAGGACTAATGCGAAGATGAAGGGTGCAGCCTCATATTTAAATTTTCTCATCAAATAACCAATGACCCCAAAGACAATCATAATAATGATTTCCCAAATGTTATTGTTCAAACTATAAACTCCGATTAAACAAAAAAGAAGAATTAGGGGAAAGAGGATTCGGTAAGGAATAGAAAGAATATGAACCCAAATTCCAATCAGTGGAAGGTTTAGGACAAGCAACATGGCATTTCCGATATACATACTTGTTACCACTCCCCAAAAGAGCTCTGGCTGTTCCCGAATAAGCATGGGCCCTGGACGGATGCCGTGGATCATAAGTGCACCTAATATAATAGCCATCACTACGTTCGCTGGAATCCCTAAGGTCATCAATGGGATAAAGTTAGCACTGGTCGCTGCATTATTTGCAGTTTCCGGTCCTGCGACCCCTTGGATGGCTCCCCTCCCAAATAGTTCTGGATGTTTAGAAACTCTCTTTTCCACTCCGTAGGAAGCAAATGATGAAATAATGGTTCCCCCTCCTGGAAGTATTCCCAGGAAGAAACCAATAAGAGTTCCTCTACTAATGGAAGCCAAGCTGTCCCTCCAATCTTGAAGGGTTGGAAAAAGCCTCCTAAACTTGGTATTTATGATCTCTCTTTTTTCAACTTTCTTTTCAATATTCTCCAACACCTCCGCGATCCCAAAAAGTCCCATGATGACAGGAATGAGCCCAACTCCATCGAATAGAGTCAAACTTCCATAAGTGAACCTGAGGTCACCCGTAATGAAGTCCGCCCCGATAGACCCTAAAAAAGCTCCTGCAGCGGCCATCATAATTGCTTTCAAGATGGAGCCCGAAGCCAAATAAGTTAATATTGAAAAAGAAAGGAAGATCAATGAAAAGTATTCAGGAGGTCCAAAACGCAAGGCGAACTTTGCTAACGGAGGTGCTGCGATCATAAGACCCACCACAGTCAGTGTCCCTCCAATAAAGGACCCAAAGGCAGCGATCCCGAGAGCCGGTCCTGCTCTCCCCTGACGCGCCATTTGATAGCCATCCAGGCAGGTGACCACTGAGGCTGCCTCTCCCGGAATATTTACAAGAATGGAAGTCGTAGACCCTCCATACATGGCTCCATAAAAGACCCCAGCCAGCATGATAATTGCAGAGGTAGGCGTTAAATAGTATGTGCTAGGGAGAAGAAGACACATGGTGGCAGAAGGCCCAATCCCTGGAAGCACCCCAATAAGTGTTCCGACAAGAACCCCCAAGAAGCAACAGATGAGGTTTTGCCAAGTGAATGCTATTGAAAATCCAAATCCTATGTTCTGCAATATATCCATTAAAAAATTCTTGAAGCCATATCAGAAAGTGAGGAATCGACCCAAATCCTCAAAATAGAAAAACTTTAAATTTTGTAGCTTCCATAATAATCATAATCCAAATATCCCACGGGGAAACCGAATGCCCAGATAGTGTTCGAAGAGTATATAACAAAAAAATGTTGTGATGACTGAAGTGAAAATCGTTGTCTTCCACCCCATCCTCCCAATCCCCCGACATATAAAGCCCATCCAGACAAGAGTGATCAAACGAAATCCTGTTAGATCTATTAAAAAGGCATAAACGAGAAGTGAAACAATGATTGAGATCATCTTTCCCCACTGAGTTTCTGAATTCCAAAGACCCCTTACAGCTTCTCCGATATTTTTAAGGGTGCGGCCGAAAGCGATGAGCCCTACGATCCCAAGGACTAATCCGCATCCAAGTGGAAATAGACCTGGTCCTGGATTCGACAGCGATCCTATGCCTAGTCGGATCGACTCAACACAAATAGCCATAGCCACACCCACCCAAAAAATAGTGCTCATACGATCATACCTGGCCATCGGTTATCCTCAAATATCCGTATCCGTTTTCGCTATTTGCTCTGCAGGTATTTACTTGATGAGCATCCCCATTTCTGCAAGCGTCTTCTTTTTCGATTCATGGTCAGCCTCAAAAACCTTTCTCGTCTCTTCAGGGTTTAAGAAATTAAGATCAGACTCTGTTTTCTCTAAGAAAGCCGCAATTTCTTTCCCACTTTCCTCCACTACTTTTTTAAATGCCTCATAGATTTTATTCACTATCTCCTTTGGAGTATTTTTGGGAGCCCAAATGGCAAAGGTGGCGAGCCCGTCAATAGGGTAGCCAATTTCCCCCCAAGAAGGAACTTCAGGGAAGAGTCTATATCGATTTTTTTGAGCGACCGCTACGATACGGAGCTTGTCTGGACCTAACATTCCTAACGAACCAGAGGCCATCCCAATATCCACATGTCCTCCTAAGACTGCAGATAGAGAGGTGCTCCCACTACTGTAGGGAATATGAATGGCCTGAAACCCTGCTGCCCTGCAAAGAGCTTCCATACAGATATGGGCAACGGTGAGTGTTCCGTAAGTTGAATATTTCATCTTTTTAGTCTTGGCAGCCTCGATAAAATCCTTCATGGTCTTGTATGGGTTATCATACCTTACGCAAACGGTCATTGGAGCTGTCGAGAGGGTGCATATGGGTATAAAATCATCCATAGTGTACCCTATATCCTTCCTGGTCAATGGGGCAATGACTATCGTTGAATTAGCACCTACAAGCAGTGTATATCCGTCTGGCTTAGATTTGGCTACAAAGGCGGCCCCTATTGCGCTCCCTGCACCGGGTTTATAGACAGGAACGACTGGCTGTCCAAGGACCTTCGCTACCCTATCCTTAAAAGCTAATTGGGCGATATCTGATGATCCTCCCGGGTTATAGGGAACTACAATTTCTATAGGGCGATTCGGATATTCTGTTTGAGCCAGAGCAATTGAAAGGCCACCGGTAAGAAGAATTATTGAAAAAACAATTATCACTGCACATTTCTTTGATGCTTTCATTTTTCCTACCTCCTCTCTAATTTTAATCACTTAATAACCTCTTTCGAAAATTAAATCCATTACCTCATTAATGAGAGACAATTTACAAAAATACCTGTTGAATACCGCCCAGCTCGGCTGCGGGGTAATTTACTAAAACCCTCTATCCTCCAGCAACTTCAATGCATTAACCACATGCCGATCAAAACCAAGTTCCACCTTGGGAATCCCAAACGCTAATCCCACAAGCTGAGAAAGGTGGATGATCGGAATTTCCATGTCGTTTTCGCCGGATGCCTTTAACGCACGCTCCTGATAAGTATCAAGGACTGTATGACATTGAGTGCATGGTGTGACAATGCAATCCGCTTCTCCTTGAACCGCGTTTTTAACAAGATAACTGACCATGGCAGTGGATGTCTTCTCTTCGGTAAGCAAAGTATGAAACCCGCAACAGGATGATTTGCCATGATAATTTATCGTGTACCCATCGAGCAATTCCTTAATGATGATATCCATGGATGAGGGTTTCATAGAATGCTCAAACCCGTAGAATTTCGTGGGTCGTATCATATGACACCCATAGAAAGTGGCTATTTTCAACTTATCGAGAGGTTTTTTAACTGCCCTCCGCATGCCGTGAAAGCCTATCAATCTTAATAATAACCACGGAAGCGTTATCACTTCTGTTGTTCCAGTATACCTTCTACCATATATCGAAAGGACCTGGTTCAGCCTTTCTTGCTCTATTTCGTCTTTGTTATAAATTGAGGCAGCCGTATTTAAATTCAGTGCACAGGTATTACATATTGTCAGAAGCTTAGTTGCCTTCACCTCCTCAGCCAGCGCTAATATTCGTCCATTAAGATAAAGCATTGCATCTAAATGATCTATTCGTAGCTCCATCGAACCGCAGCAACCTGCATTCTCTAACTCCACCCATTCTATCCCCAGTTTTTCAAGCACTGTCTTTGTTGCTTGATTCGCCTCCTTGGCAACAATCTTAGCCTCGCAACCAGGATAATATGCTATCCTCATTTTTTCACCTCCACAGCCTCAAGGGTTTTTCTGATCTCAGTAAGTCCAGGATTATCAGGCTGACTTATTGTCAATTTACCCCTAAGCCCCAATTTCACTGCTATGGACAGGTCCTTTAAAGCCATTATGCCACGTGTCTTTTTAATTAAGATTAACGGATTGACATCGCCAGACTCCCTTATCACTTCTTTAACGGCTCTAAAAGTATGGTGTCCCTTGTAGATCTTTTGGGACACTGCCAGCCTCTTCATCGGTTCGATCGCATCTCGAAAGACATCTATACCCTGTGGACAGACCTCGGTACAATTTAGGCAAGAGATACAATGGAAAATTCCGCCATCCACTACCATCGAGGCTCTTTCTTCTTCGTCTCGAGGATCTAAAGCACGCATTGCCAGCTTTACATACGCCCCAGGTCCTAAATAGACCTCAAACCCCATCTGTCGAACAGTTGGGCAAGCAGAGGTGCATAATCCACACTCAATGCAATCGATCAACCTAAAGACACGGAGCATATCGTCGTGACTCAAATCCTCGGGAAAGCCTGGATAAGATTTCTTTCGCACCAGCCTCGGATTCAATCGCTCAATATTTGCCTCAAACTCGTCCATATCCACTACTAAATCTTTTACATGCCTAAAATTGTCGAGGGGTTCAATAACCATCTTTGGCTGCACTGGTTCCCAACAAGCCATCATTGGAATCCCATTGACCTTAACCCCACAGCAGCCACATCGATTAATCCCGCAATAGTTCCTGAAGGCAAATTCAACCCCTAATTCATCTGCGATGTACCTCAGCGCGCCGAGCACTCTCATCTTACTCTGGTAAGGCACCTCGTAGGTTTCGTATCGAGGTTCTTTATCTACGTAGGGATCAAACCTAAACAATTTTACCTCTACCATCTCGCCTAACTCCATATGCCGTTCCTCCCTTCTTAATAGGCTACCTTGAAGTAATCCACTCTCCCTTTTTCATCCGGCCCCACATATTTTAAGTCCACCGGCTGCTGGTGGAATTGGGGCCTTCCACCCGCCATTCTCACAATGTTACTTACACACCAATTCTCATTATCCACGTATGGGTAGTCTTCTCTGAAGAAGGGGCCTCTGCTCTCCTTCCTCTCCAAAGAGGCCAAAATCTGAAGTTCTGATACACCAAGCATCGTCTCAACGTCTATCGCATTAATCCACCCCACATTGTAGTTTAAAGAAGTAGATTCGAGTGACATTTTTGGAACCATTTCCTCTCTTATTTTCTTAAGCTCCTCGAGAGCCTTTTTCATCTTCATTTCGTTCTTTATGGGAACCAGTGTGTCATATACTATTTGACGTATTCTGGTCTGAATAACGCCAGGTCTATATCCTTCTCTTGGTTCGGTTCTTAAATAACTGAGCAACCTGGCCTCTTCTGAAGTCACCTGATCTTCATTGGGATTTGGCCTGGTTACCTTTTGACACCTCCTCTGAGCATCGTTGACAGCGAGGGTGGCATCGTACATGCACCTCTGAAACGCCGACAAACCATGAGCACCCGTTGAACCTGGGGCATAGAGCCCTGGCATACTAGACTGCATCGTCTTCATATCACATCTGACTCCCCCTTCATTCATCTCCCAACATAAGGCATTTTCTATCGGCTCTATTGTGATATTGTAGCCCAATTTATCAAACACCCTTTTTGCACGCTGATACTCAGGATCAACATCATCTATCATATGTTTGTAACTGGAGTAATATCCACCATCCGGTTTTGCTTTCCCCTCAAGGATCTTCTTAATGACCCTCTTCACCTGTAGGTGATACATTACCGTTTGTCCCTGTTTAAACATGTCGGGGGTGAAGATGAATTCGCCCTCGCTATCGACGATATGGGGGGATTTATCTGTGTTAGGATTGGGATTAGGATAACAATGTTGATTCATCGTAATCGGGTCCTTGGTATCCACACAATGGATGTAATGTAATTCGAGATTTGACAACTCAGCACCTGACTTATAAGCCATCCACCATCCATCCCCGTACATTTCCCTTGTGGCAGTCGTCCTTTTGGCTGTGTTAGCCGAATGGCCAGTGCAGAGAAATGTGAACTTTGCCGATATGATAAATAGCTTACTCTTACGCATATCGAGAGCGATTGCGCCTTGCACTTCCCCGTTATTTGTTAGGAGGGAAGTTGCCATACATTCTTCAATGACTTTCACGTTTGAGCCAAATACCTCATGCCGCAGTAAATCCATAAGTTGGACTCCTGTCTGTCCTTGCCTTGGGGCCCAAGTTATCTTTGAATGGGCGGGACCGGTATTGCTTAAGATCCGACCATCTGGCATCCTGCGAAAATAGAGGCCTCTTCTTTCTAAGTAATCAAAAAAGTTTTTCTGTCCCCACTTATCCCCTTCGATAATATAATCTTGGTCGATCAGGAAGTGACCATAATAAGCACACGTCCTTCTCAACTGCTCTTTTTGAGCCCCTGTTAGTTCTTTTTTTGAATCTTCATCACCAGCCTGGATCGATATGGACGCAAGCTTTTTTCTCTCCTCCATACTCATATACATATGAGGGGGACCACCCGCAAGGTTTGTCGCATGCCTCGAACAGCCGCTCTTGCCCACGAGACTTTTTGAGATCAAGGTTACCCTCAACCCCTTTTCGGCAGCATAAATCGCAGCATAACAACCCGTCACCCCTCCACCGATAATTAGAATGTCGGTTTCAATATAATTTTTTTCGAGTGATCTTGTATTCTCTTTCATCCTTTCACCTCCATCTTAATATCCCTCAATTCCATATTGGCTAGGTAACTTTCCTGCCTCCTCTAATATATCAGCAATCTCCCTTAGATCAAGTTTCTCTAATGTCTCTCTTACAGGCCAGCTCGTGATTTTATCCCAGCCATGTAATTCGTAATATTCATCTAACATCTTATCCCATTTTTCTAATTGTAAACATTCCCCCTTTAACGGGCCATCCATTTTTACGGGTTCCTCGACGAACCTTATGGGTGGATAATCATTTTTACGAGTCCAATGGGTATGAAGAACATTAAATGCTTTTTCAAGATTACTAATTCGCTCCCCGATCACCATAAGTTCTTTACCTTCGATCAATAGACCGATGCTCGCTGATAGAAGTTTTGCCATATTCTCTTGATTCATTGCGTCCGGTGGGGGTGCCCATATGATTGTTGCAAAAGTACATAAGCCTAAACTATCGGCTAACGCTTCAAGTTTCTCAAAAAAAGTGACTAATTTAGCTTTCCCCTCATATTCATTAGGCAATCCAATCTTTTCGACCCCATAATATTCTTGACTGATATAAGAAGGGAGGCCTGCGAGACGAGTGCCAAGGACAGCCCCTCTTGTATGAGTCCCTCCTCTTGGAGAAAGGACAGTCCCGAGTGCCCACCCCTTGTCTACCCATATTTGTTCCATGAGGTCTTGACCTTTCACATGGATGGCATACCTTTCAGATCCCTTCCCAATCATTTCAGAAGCTTTTTTACTCCCTTCAGCAAGTATATTTCCGAAGCCCTCTCTATAAGTTATTTTCTTTATGAGTTCCATATAAGTCTCATGATCTCCCCATTCGAGTTTCAACCCATCGGTCGTTTCCTCGTTGATCACTCCTCTCTGGTAGCATTCAAAAGCCCATGCAATTACACCTGCCACATTATCGGTATCTAGTCCGTATTGATTACAAATCGAACGCAACTTTAGAATTACTGATGGTTCAAAAATATTAAGTTTTGCACCAAAAAGTTGAATATCATTATTTTCTAATCCTTCACTTAACAAACCTGCATATGGCCCCTCTTTGACTTCATGGATTGACCTACAGTGAATCGGGCAGCTAAAACAACTAATATTTTTCTTCTTGAATCTATTTAAAAAAATATCAGGATGGATCCTGGATGTTTGTTCGGGATTGGGTATATACCCACCTTGGAAGTTTCGCCAGGAGGTCTCTCTGGAATTTTCGCCCCACAACACCTGACCATATATTCCATATTCCCCACGTCTCTTGAGGAAGTTATTCGACTTCAGCTTTTCAAGAACCTCATCAACAGCTTCCATAAATGTTTCGGGATCTTCTACCTCAATGTAACCAGTTCCCCTTACAGCGATCGCCTTAAGATTTTTTGACCCCATCACAGCACCTAATCCGCACCTTCCGGCAGCCTTTTCTAAGTCTGTAATAATGCAGGCTCCCGTTACTAAATTCTCCCCGGCAGGGCCTATGTATATCATTTTTATATCGTTATCGCCGATCTCCTCTTTTATAATTGCATCGGTTTCCCAAGTTGTATGGCCCCAGATATGCCATGCATCCCTTATTTCTATCTTATCGTCATCTATAAGTAGATAAACCGGAGTCTCCGACCTACCTTTGACCACTATATTATCGTAACCTGCAAATCTAAGCTCTGGGGCAAAGTTTCCTCCGCAACTAGAGGATCCAATTCCGTTTGTAAAAGTATTTTTTGAATCTATGCTAAGCCTGCAGGCTGCGGGCGCTAATGTCCCTGTTAAAGGACCGGTACCAAATGTGATAATGTTACCAGGACTCAGTGGGGCTGCATCAGCAACCAATTCATTGAACAATATCCATTGATTTACTCCTCTGCCTCCCAAGAAACGTTTAACATATTTCGCGGAGGGTTCTGTCACTATTTTATGAGTTGACAGATCAACTCGTAATATTTTCCCATCTGTAGTCTTCATTCATGAATTACCTAAACTTAGTGCTTTAGGGATGCAGTATTTAACACAAAGAGGCACTTTTTCTCCTTCGCAATCATCGCAGGCTTTTAGCTCCCCGTCTTTTCCCCTCTGTATCAGGATACGTATTTCTCTCTCTTTCCCCAAAATGTCCACTTTTATGCTTGCGGTTTTTCTATCAAATCTCTTTCCGTAATGAAACGAGCAGGCCAAAA
The DNA here is from genome assembly GCA_964518775.1 of uncultured Syntrophaceae bacterium. GTDB lineage: Bacteria > Desulfobacterota > BSN033 > BSN033 > UBA1163 > JACAEX01. The sequence continues at coordinate 5,820 of CAZFJD010000010.1, read as the reverse complement.
TACAGGACATACATGCTGTACACTTTTCAGGATAAAGAACAAAGTCTCTAATAATGGCACTTTGATTTTGTCGGGAAGGTAGACTCATTTAAACATCAAGTTACTTTGCTTATTAATGGTTCAAGCCCAAGTTGAATGAAATCTTCTTTGCATATTGGATGAGCAATTTCCCACAGGTGCTTATCTTTTTTTTATTAATCCTATAACCTGGACCGGCCACACTCAATCCCGCCACCAGTTCCCCTAATCCATTCAGGATCGGTGCAGCGACGGCCCTAACATCCCGATCGACCTCCTGGTCACTAAAGGCATATCCCTTCTCTTTAATCTCCTTTAAATGGGTTTTAAGTTGAACCACATTGGTGATTCTATTAGGTGTATACTACTTCAATCCTTCCGTTGAAAAGATACGATCCCAATTCTCCTCAAGAACATGAACCATCAAAATTTTACTCGAAACCCTCTGATGAAAGGGAATAGTCAATATAGGACACGCCTTTTAAGTAGCTGATGTCAATGAGAGCCTGTGGTTTGATAGCCTTGACCCTCAAATCTCGAATAACATTCGTCCCCCCCGCAATGAGTTTGGCCTTGCCCTTCCATTTCTTCATGAGGATCAAAGTCTCGTTTAATGTTCTTGGGCTAAAATATTTCATTTAAATTCTTATCTTTTTAACCATATAGATTGGGCAATGCTCAAATGATAACTACGTCTTTGGGATCAATATAAAGATTCACTTTTGAATCTACTGAACGAGAGAATGGTTCTCCAAACATCATTTCAAACAGAGTCAATTGAGTACCAGATAACAACTGTATCCTTATTTCGGAATAGGTCCCAAGATAGTTGATTTCTTTTATAATGCCCGAAAGATAATTAAAACCAATTTTGTGCAGTCGATCTATGATCTGAATTCGTTCTGGCCGTATATAGAAGGTACATTCTTTTGAGACTCTGTCGTCCGGATGGATGGCAACCCACTGGTCCTTGCCGTTGCCCGATTCTATCCAAACAAGATCTCCCTCCTTTCGTATCCATTTTCCAGAAAAGACATTCCGAAGACCGAGAAAGCGAGCAACAAAACTGTTCTTTGGATTGGCATGAATCTGTCGAGGGGCATCGATCTGCACAATCTTCCCCTGATCCATAATGGCAAGACGATCTGACAGGCTAAGCGCTTCACTTTGATCATGGGTCACAAAGATAGTTGTAATTCCTGAATTCCTCTGGATTTCCTTCAGCTCAATCCTCATCTCATCTCGAAGACCTTTGTCCAGAGCTGCTAACGGTTCATCCAAGAGCAAGACCTTTGGTTCAACGACCAATGCTCGAGCCAGAGCCACGCGCTGTTGTTGCCCCCCTGAGAGCTGATTTGGCCAACGATCCTCAAAACCCTCCAAGCGTACGAGGGATAACGATTTGCGTACCTTTTCCCTGATCACATTCCTTGGAAGACCTCTCATTCGAAGACCAAACCCTACATTATCGAAAACACTCAAATGAGGGAAGAGAGCATAGTTTTGAAACATCATGGCAAGATTTCTCTTGTAGGAAGGGATCGCAGTCACATCGACTCCGTTGATCACTACTTTCCCAGCCGTGGGCTCATGAAATCCTGCGATCAGGCCGAGGAGCGTTGTTTTCCCGCTTCCGCTCGGGCCCAGAAGAGCAAACAATTCTCCCTTTCCGATCTCTAAGTCAACTTGATCCACTGCCGATATTGATCCAAATCGCTTAGTAAGGCCAAGTAGACCGACCATCGGCTCTGGGCTGCAAAAATCTAATTGGGAATCCTTCACGATTTTCCTTCCAGTCTCAAGATCTTAGCTATACCAACTAACCGATCAAGTAACCAGATCGCTATGATCGTTGTAACGATATAGATCGTGGATACCGCTGCGATCGTTGGATCTATATAAGCCATTGTATAATTGAATAGGACCACTGGCATCGTTTGCGTTGATCTCGCGGTGACGAAGAGCGAAACAGTGAACTCATTCACCGACATAATGAGAGCGAAGAGGATACCTGCACCGATCCCAGGTCTTAACATGGGTAAAGTGATGTAAATGAAACGCTTCATGGGATTAGCTCCCAGGATTGCAGCGGCCTTCTCTAAATTCTCATCCATGTTCTCCAAGCTTATTAAAATGCTTCGCAAAACAAATGGGAGAACCATGAGTGTATGAGCAACGATGACGATTGGAAATCCTCCCACACCCCCCGTTTTCGAAGCAACCATCAATAAACCTACCCCGATGATCACACCGGGTAAAACAAGAGGAGACATGACGACCGCATATATTGCATGTCTTCCTGGAAACGATCCACGCTGAATTGAAAGCGCCATTCCAATTCCAGCCAAGATGGAAAAAAAAGTGGAAATTAGACCAACAAGACCTGTGTTGATAAATCCTAAACGAAAGTCCGGTCTCTCCCCCAGATTGAAATACCACCGCAGGGAAAAGCCTTTTGGGGGGAAGTCTAAAACGGAAGTAGGGTTAAACGAAGAAAACACGACAAGGATGGTGGGAATTGTCAAAAATAAGGTTATGGAGCAGATGATTAACCCGATTGTGAATCGACTCCAGTAACGAAAACTTTTAGAGATCACTGCCTCATCCTCCCTTGAATCCTTTTGATCACCTTTTGTCCTATGCCGAGCAGAACAAGATCAACGATCAGAACAAATACCCCGAGCGCTGCACCAAAGGGATAATTTCCACTCCCTAAGATTTGATCGTATACCATTACAGTCATAACATATACCTTTCCTCCTCCAATCATGATTGGGGTTGCAAAGGCACTCAATGTCCATCCGAAGACGACGATACAACCAGAAATTACTCCAGGTAAGCTCAATGGCCAAGTGACATGGCGAAAAACCTTGAGTGGATTAGCTCCCAGTGTTTCGGCCGTCCGCTCATAACTCCGATCGATATGAGAAAGACCAGCAGCGATCATAATCACCATAATAGGTAAGGAAATTTGTATTAATGCTAAGATAACGCCACTTCTCCGAAAAATGAACTGAAGAGGTTCTTCGATAACCCCCAAAGAAGTTAATACCTGATTCAGAAAACCACGGCTACCTAAAACGAGCATCCATGCATAAGATCGAACAATAATACCGAGAAAAAAGGGGAGGACTGTAAGGATAAGGATAGTAGACCTGAGGAGAGGGGAGGGGTGCCGTATGAGGACGTAGGCAAGTGGATATCCCAGAACAAGAGTAATTGCTGTGACCCAGAAGCAGATCACTAACGTCTCCCACACAGCACCCAGGTAAAGACGATCCACAATTCGTTCATAATTGGCAAAAGTAAATCCTCCTACTTCTAAAGACCCGGGGATATAGGATCTGAAACTGTACTGGAACAGGAGAAGAAGACCCCAAAAAAAGAGGGCCACAAGAATCATGCTTGGCGAAAGAAGACACATCTCTCAGGTCAGCTCTTCCCCTTTTTTTTCAAGGTACCCCATGCATTTTCTCCCTGGGCCGGATAATAAGATTGCTGTTTCAGATGATCTATCTCATGATGTCTCGCCGAAATTTCTCTCTCCAGACATCGAGCAGTTTTGCCCGTTGTTCATCATCTACGATATAAGCTTTTCCAGCCCAATCTTCAGGTTTGGTGAATATGCCGGGCCTTTCCATCACTTCTTTCGGAATCGCCGCTTTGGGATTCATAGGTGGAACATTGAACCCCATGACGATTTCTGCCTGTGCCTCAGGAGATAGGAGGATATCGATGAACTGATGAGCCGCTTCCAGTTTCTTTGTCCCTTTCATTATGGTAACAGCATCTGTCGTTACGATGGCCTTTTCTTTTGGAATCACAAGTTTCACTGGCACCCCTTCTTTCTGAAGTCTGAAGATGTTAGGGCTGTTCATAAGTCCAACCGCTGCCTCGCCTCGGCGCATCATCTCGATGCTCTGAATTCCGGTGGCATAAAATGCCACAACGTTGCCCTTCAGGGCTTTTAGTTTCTCCCACCCCTTCTCCCAATCGAATTCGTTTCCCCCGGAAAGGAGGGCACTTACAACTATGATATGAGAGGGATCAAATGCGGGAAGAATAATCTTTCCTTTCAACTCTGGGCTCCAGAGATCTTCCCATGATGTAATTGGCCGTTTAATCATGTCGGTTCGATAGGCCATGGTATAAATGGTTGCATAGGGTGCGATTGTGGTGGGGCTTTTAAAGGCAATTTTAAGAACATCTTTAGCGCTGCTTAATTTTTTAACATCAATAGTCTCAACCAGTTCTTCAGATGCATAAAGTCGGGCTACATGCGATGTAGTAAAAGAAACATCCGCCTGTGGATTTCCCTTTGTCGCACGCGCACGGGCAAGCCGATCTGTTGTTTCTCCCACGTCAAACTCTACTTTTAACCCAGTTTTCTGTGTGAATGATACACAAACCGCCTTATCAATTACCTCCTTCCAATGTCCCCCCCATATACTGACTACAAATGGCTCCGCCGCTATGACCTGAAATGAAGATCCCGCGAACAAAAAGATGGTCAAACTACACATCACTATCAAACTTTTTCCAAAAATCTTTTTCACTCTCATAAAGGCCTCCTTTCGCTAAAAATTTTTTAGGACTTATCTTTAATCCTCCAGGAATAAGGATCTTTTATTTAAAGAGGCTTTATCACCTGAATCGAAGTCCCCACGATTCAAGCTCAGTTTTCACCTTGTGATACTTTTCTAAATACTCTGGTTTCACCTCAACTTTATCAAAATCGTAAAGCTCCTCAAAGGAATGACCAGGGTCCGCTCGATCTGGTGTTGTTTGGCCTTCAAATTTTTTCAAAATGATATTGACCAGATCATTAACCTCTTCGCGGGAAAGAGACCCAGTTGCCCGAGCAACCTCGGCCATCCATCTCGATTCCAAGCCTGTTCCCTGATTAGGCTTCACAAGCTTAGATTTTCTTGCCCCATGCATGATGTGACCTCCTGCCACCGAAATGATCGAGGCGAGACCTGCAATCTCCCAAAGCTGTTGTTCAGTTCCTGGACCCGCTGCAAGCGAACCGCCTCCGCCACAAATCAAATTCGTATTTCTTGCCAATGCTTGAAGGCTAACATTTCTGACCCAATAGGTTCTTCTATCGGATGTGATTGGTGGGTTGATCAAGATAGTAGAGGACATTACATAGCCCGAACCTGGTACCTGATAGACGATGATTGCATTTATGGCTGATGCCACTGAACATATTACTGCCCCCTCTGACCCTCCCGCAAAACCACCAACAATCGAAGTCCAAAAGGGATTTCTAAAACATCCATACTCCATTGTTACAGCAACACGATTAAGAAGATCGTTGTTAACTTTAAGTTCGCTAATTGTGGGGATCGAGACTGCGTCAGTCTTTCTTAGGCCATTTCTCTCATCAAATGAAATCGAATTCCCGATAGCTGAAAAGGAAGCATCTAAAAGGTGAAGCCCCGGCCTTCCAACGGCCCTGGTCGCCTCTCTCATCCACGTAATAGCTTGTCGTGTGGCTCGAATCTCGAAAGGGGTATTGAAAGAATACTGCCGCCCTTCAGAACTTCGGGAAGTAGGACCATAATAGATTCCATCTACCAGTTTCTCCTGTGCTACACTCTTATACATTTGAACGAAGTCCCTACCCTCGTTAGGATTATCCTCTATGAATCCTCCTATTGTTAATGGAGGAGTTTTGTCCGAGATGGCACGTTTCTTAAGCTCTCTTCTTTCTGGTCCTTCTCCTATAAAAATTGAATTCGGTAACTTCCAGAGTTCCGATAAGGCTTCGTCTAATTCTTCTTTATCGAATTGTAT
>CAZFJD010000009.1:22243-23397 GCA_964518775.1 uncultured Syntrophaceae bacterium | reverse complement strand
CCCTTCTTCTCTGCCTTCCGTGGATCACCTTTGTCTTATTGAACTATAAAGGGGATGTCATCATGGATCCTTTTCATACTGAGGATCCTGGACCTCCATGGAATATCATGTACTGGATACTCCATGACTGGGTGCCCCATGTACCGCTGATGGTGACCTCCGTCATTCTTCTCATTCTTTTCCCCTTCTCCTCAAAAAATAAGAGAAACGCCCTCGTGCTTTTAGCAGCGTTTGTCTTCCCCATAGGAGGACTTTATTTATTCTGCAAATTGCTAAACGTTACTCATTTTATCACATCAAGATACTTCATTGCTTTTCTTCCTCTTTTCATGATAACCATTTATCTCTCTCTCAATGCCATTGGAGTCAGATTCGACAAAATGAGAAAATTTCTGCGTCTGGATTTCCTCTTTCTCATCCTTTTTATTGCCTCTAACTTAGTCATCCTTCCCCTCTATTACCGTTCTGAGAAGCAGAACCTCAGGGGCTTGGTCACCTTTTTGAAAAATCATCTTAGAGAGGGGGACAAAATTTTTATCGAGACAAGCAGTTATCTGCCAGGAATTCTTCATTATTTTGGGGCTCATCCAGAAGGAAGACACCATACCGCTAAAATCTGGAAAGAATCAGAGAAGATAGTTGGTGTAAGTAAACCCTTTACATATCAAAATAAAAACTTGACCCTTTGTTATTCCCGGAAGTGCTGTACTCAGTATATTGCAGATGGAAGTCGCCTATGGATTGTCGTGGGAAAATGGACTGCTAAAAAGATTAAAGAGACCTCACCCAGTGTCTTAAAAGGTTACTTCGACGGAAGTTTCCTTAATTTCACCCGGTTTCCAGTTGATGCTTCCTTCTGTCTCTTTCTATGGGATCCTAAATCTCCAAATGAAAAAGGAATTGATCTGCCGATTGAGTAATCTCGGTGACGTCAAAGCGACGGACGATAACGATTCGCCCAGAGTTCCCACACGAGAAGGGTCCAGAGTTGCTTTCTATTGTCCTTCTTATTAAGCAAATGGTCTTGAAGAAGAGAAGTGACAAATTCGGGATTAAGAAAACCTTCTTTTTTGATTCGTTGCACTGAGAGAAAGTCCCCAAAAAAGTCCTTTAAGGGCCCTTTGACCCATTTTGCGATTGGGACACCAAAACCC
>CAZFJD010000009.1:266-22233 GCA_964518775.1 uncultured Syntrophaceae bacterium | reverse complement strand
TTCTTCTTTCTTTGAATCACCTCGTTTGGAAGAAAATTCTTCATTGCCTTTTTTAGAATATATTTTGAGGTGATTCCTTTTAACTTCAACCCTGAAGGAAGCCCCATCACGAACTCCACAAGTTCATGATCGAGGAAAGGTGCTCTTACCTCCAGTGAACATGCCATGCTCGCTCGATCCACCTTCACCAAAATACTCTCCTGCAGATAAAGCTTCATGTCCAGATATTGAACGAGGGTCGTCAAATCCTTCACTGGAAAGCCTTCTTCATATGAACGAATCTCCTCCACCAGTCGGATTCGATCAAACTCCTTCAGGATCTCAGGAGATACCACCTTCTCAATATCTGGAAACGAAAAGGAACCAAGCCAAACAGAATTACGGATACCGTCGGGGTATCCAATGCCAGAAAGGAACTTCTTCACTTTGAAGTCGAAACTGATATTGTCATCGGAGACTGGGAGCAAATTCCCCAAAAAAAGAGCGACTGGATGGAGATTTCCAAAAAAGACCTCATATTGCCGGGCGAACTTATGGGCCAAGTAGGTGGGATACCCTGCAAAGAGTTCATCCCCTCCATCCCCACCCAGAGCCACTTTCACATATTGGCGCGTGAATTTGGAGAGAAGATATGTGGGTAAGATGGAAGCATCTGCCATGGGTTCATCCAAAATATCCGGTAGGTTTGGCACTATATCAAGCAGATTCCCAGGGGTCATCGTCTGTTCGAAGTGTTCAGTTCCAAGAAGTTGTGAAACCAGAGAAGCATATCTTGATTCGTCAAAAGAAGGGTCTTCGAAGCCTATGGAAAAGGTCTTGACTTTCCCGGGTGCTTCCTCTTGGGCAAGAAGAGTAATGGCACTCGAATCGATGCCTCCGCTTAGAAAAACGCCCAAAGGAACATCACTGATAAGCCTCCGCTTCACGGACTGCCTTAAGAGCTCAAGCATTTTGCGTTCTGCTTCTGATTCGGATAAACTCCTCCCCGTCCCTTCGAGACTAAAAGGGGACCAGTATCCTTTGACCTCGACTCCATGCTCCCCCCAAATGAGGTATGAAGCAGAAGGCAGTTTTCTCGCATCCTGAAAGATCGTGTGGGGACACGGAATAAATTCGTAAAAAAGATACTTCATTAAGGAAAGGGGGGAGATCTCTCTCGAGAAATTGGGATAGGCCGCGATCGCCTTCAATTCAGATGCAAATAAAAAGGTCCCATTCATCAAGGTATAGTAAAGAGGCTTCTTTCCCAGACGGTCTCTCGCAAGAACAACCCGACGCCTCAATTCATCCCAGATTCCAATAGCGAACATCCCGTTAAAAAACCGGAAACAGCCTTCACCGTATTCTTCGTAGGCATGGGCAATCACTTCCGTATCGGAACGCGTTTTGAATCGATGTCCAAGGACCTCCAATTCCTTCTTCAATTCCTGGAAATTGTAAATCTCTCCGTTAAAGATGACCCAAACGGTTCCATCCTCATTCGACAAAGGTTGATGCCCACCTGATAAATCAATAATGCTCAGACGACGATGTCCAAAGTAGACAAATGGACCCTGATCATCCAAACGCCGGATATATTCTCCCGAATCATCCGGCCCTCGATGGGTCAGGATGTCCCTCATTCTTTTCAGAATTTCATAGTCTGGGATATCAGAGGCCTTGAAGGTGAGAAACCCTACGATCCCGCACATAATATTTTAAAGAATGAAAGTATCGTGTGTCGCGTCCGTGATTCGTGTCCGTAACTTATAGAATTTTCACCGTTCATTTAAGATTGATTCTATGTAATCTTTCATGACGGATGCGTCACCCTCGAACGATGAAAATGGTCTTTAGGTTAGGGTTAGGAAGCCCGTTTGGTTTAGGGTCAAAGGGTCAAGGTTAAAGATCTAAAGACCAAAGACTTAACCCATCGACAGGACTGGCATCTTTACCCTTACCCTTGGAGCAAAAACTTTATTTTCTAAGAAAGCATCTCTTTGATTTGGTAGGTCGGTTTCCCTTGAGATTCATAATACGTCCGTATGAGAACCTCAGCAAGAAAACCCATCAGAATTGAGAGAAAACCCAATACCATCAGAAAGATGCTCAAGATGGGCATCGGCGTTAGGATGAACGAAATCCCTCGAAAGAGTTTCAAGTATACGGCATACCCGCCCGAAAGGATGCCTCCGAAAATCATCAAAAAACCCATTCCACCAAATACGTAGATTGGTTTCTGAGAATAAGAGAGGAGAAACTTGACCACCATGAGATCTAAAATCACTTTGAAGACCCTGCTGACCCCATACTTCGATGCCCCGAACTTCCTCGGGAAATGATGCACCGGAATCTCTGACACACGGGCTCCAACCCACTTGGCGTAAACCGGGATGAACCGGTGCATCTCACCATAGAGACGAATATTTTTCAGAATATCCTTCCGGTACGCTTTGAGCGTACACCCATGGTCATGGATCCGGACCCCTCCAATGAAGGAGATAATTTTGTTTGCAATCACGGATGGCAATCGACGCTTCAAAAAGGGATCTTTCCGATCTTTTCGCCAACCGCTGACCACATCGTATCCTTCCTCGATCTTCCCAAGAAGAGCTGGGATGTCTCCTGGATCGTTTTGAAGATCACCGTCCATCGGAACGATAATTCTCCCCTTCGAGAAATCGATGCCAGCCGTTAAGGCGGAGGTCTGGCCGAAATTTCGCGAAAAGGATATGAACTTTATATGAGGGTCCTTCTTGCAGATCGATCTTAACAAACTCAACGTGTCATCAGAACTACCGTCGTCGATAAAAATCACTTCGTAGTCCCTATCCATCCGGCTCAATATCGACGCCAATTTTTCATAAAGCGGAGAAATATTCTCTCCCTCGTTAAAGACCGGGATGAGCACCGAAATCATCTCTTTTGCTGTCTGAACCATTGATGATAATGTTCCCCCAGAGATGGTCTTTGGGTTAAGGTTAAGAAGCCGGTTTGGTTAAGCGGCAAAGGGTGAGGGCTAAAGATTTAAAGACCAAATACATAACCCCTGCCTGCCGCAGGCAGGCTTTTGCGAAACTGGCATCTTTGCCCTAACCCTTAAACCAAGGACCTTTATTTTCTACGCAATTGATTGAAAATTTTGTTCCATTATTATATCCTTCCAGATGGGAAGTCAAGAATTTTATGAGAGATTTCTGAAAAGGTCCAGAAATCTCTGTTCAAGAGAGCGTGAAGCATTTTTTCACAGCTCTCTATGATGATCTTCCATGGAGTGAGCAGTTATCAAAATGAAATTGAGTCGCCTTGAGAGGTTCATTAAGATCATGATCACCTTGATCATGGCCCTTGTGGCCACATTCGTGGTCTCTGGGGTTGTCTGGTATTTTTATTTTGTTCATGATCTTCCCAGTATTGAAGCGTTAAAAAATTATCGACCACCGACCATCACGAGATTCTTCTCAGAGGACGGGGAGGTCATTGGTGAGTTTTTTGTAGAGAGGAGGGATGTTGTCTCCCTTGACAGAATGCCCCATCATTTGGTTCAAGCCTTCGTCGCAGGGGAGGATGCGAGGTTTTACCAACATAAAGGGTTAGATTATCTGGCCATTCTCAGGGCCCTTCTCAGGAATATCTTCTCCGGAGAGGTGATTCAAGGGGGAAGCACCATTACCCAACAGGTGGTAAAATCCATCCTTCTCTCTCCGGAAAAAAGTTTTTCCAGAAAGATCCGCGAGGCGATATTGGCTTATAAAATCGAGAAATATCTTTCCAAGGAAGAAATTCTCTATTTATATCTAAACCAAATCTACTTAGGACAGGGAGCTTATGGGGTAGCTGCCGCAGCAGAAACTTATTTTGGAAAAGCCATTGAAGAAGTGAACCTCGCAGAATCCGCCCTTCTGGCCGGCTTACCCCAGGCACCGGGAAAATATTCCCCTTACACCCATCCTGAACAAGCCAGAAGAAGACAGGTGTACATCCTGAATCGAATGGTTGAGGAAGGCCTCATCTCGAGGACCGAATCAGCAAAGGCACTGCAGACGCCTATGCGGATAGGGGTAAAAGAGAATTCTTCTCTTGAGAAGGTGCCTTATTTCGTGGAACAGGTGAGGAAGTATGTCGAGGAGAGGTATGGTAAAAGTGCCTTATACAAGGATGGTCTTCAGGTTTACACAACGATCGATATCCACTTTCAGAAAATTGCCCAAGAGGCAGTGATCTCCGGATTAAAGGAGATAGAGAGAAGACAGAAATATCCCTCCTCTGACATTCCTCTATCTCCTGAAGGAGCGTTGGTCTGTTTCGATCTGGAGACCAGTTATGTCAAGGCAATGGTTGGGGGCAGGGATTTTAGAAAAAGTCAATTCAATCGGGTGACCCAGGCCCGGAGGCAGACCGGGTCAGCCTTTAAACCCATCGTCTATGCATCCGCCCTGGATAAGGGATATACCCCTGCATCGATCATCGTCGATACTCCCATCGTTTTTGAATGGGGAGAGAGAAAGTGGAAGCCTAAAAATTTTGAAGAAAAATTTTCGGGACCAACCACCTTCAAAAATGCACTCGCCCATTCTGTCAATATCATTACAGTGAAGATTACCCAAGACGTAGGCCTTGAGTACATCAAAGAGTATGCCCAAAGGTTGGGGATCTCCTCCCCCCTCCCAGGTGATCTCTCAATCGCTCTCGGCTCCTCCAGCATCTCGCTTTATGAATTGACAAAAGCCTATGCGGTATTCGCCAATCGAGGGAGTACTTTCAAACCCATTTTGATCAAGAAGATTCTGGATCGGGAAGGGAATCTCTTGGAAGAAAACCTTCCTCTTCTTTATCCCACGGAGTCCCAAGGCGAAGCACATGTGATCAGCCCGCAGACGGCCTATATCATGACCCACCTCTTGGAAGGGGCTGTTCAGCACGGGACCGGCTGGAGAGCGAAGGCCCTCGGTCGACCTGTTGCCGCAAAGACCGGAACGACTGACCATTTTTTGGACGCCTGGTTCATCGGTTATACTTCGGAATTCATTACTGGGGTATGGGTCGGATTTGACGGAGAAAGGTCGCTCGGTGAAAATGAGACGGGTTCCCGAGCGGCCTCGCCGATTTGGGTCGCTTTCATGTCGAAAATATTGAAGGACAAGCCCCTTAAGGAATTTCCCGCACCCGAGGGGATCGAGTTTGTGAAAATTGATCCCAAGACGGGTCAGCTTAGTTCAGAAGAGGAAGGAATCCTCGAATGTTTCAGGGAAGGGACAGCACCCACCGAAGGCATTTCGACTCGTTCAAAAACGACCAAGGATTTCTTCAAAGTCGATTTTAATCTTTCGACAAAAAGCCAATAATACTCCTTAAATAACGCCTCATCCTTCGATTATTATATCTCCGGTTAAGCCGATGATTTTGCACCCCGCCCCTCGAGAATAATGTGAGACAAAGGCTGTGAACCCAATATTCAAGGCGTGAAATGTGCGTCCCTAAGGATATGGCTTTTCCTTTTTTTCAAAAAAAACGCTCCTTTGGCAGCCTGGCTTGAAATACGGCCCTACTTCCAAAGTTCACATCTGAGGCCCGGGGTTAAGCCAGAACCCCATTGCCATTGACGAATCCTCTCTACAATCTGATTCATCGTTGCTGGCTTTTTCAATATAGATTTGTGACACGTCGTTCCTACGGAAATTTGCATGCGTGCCTATCTGGCCTTCACTTGCGCGGGGTGAATCCCTCTCGCAGAAGAAGACGGTCATTTAACAGCTGGTAGTAAATCCGGCTCAGTTCTGGTGTCCTCTGCGCCACCTGCATCCATTGTTCCTTGGTTACTTCGATAGTAGGTGGTAGGGCTTTCAAAATCTGACCTCCGAGCTTTCGCCACTGTTCGTCAGTGTAGTACTTTGGTGCATCGAATGGCAAGAAGGTGAAACCAACAGCGGCACGCCTTATATATAGATATTGTAGCCCGCCAACGGCGGTTACAATCCGTTCATCCGGGCCGAGATTTTCGTCAACCCATCTTGCCATGCCGAGCTTGAGGATCTCCCCCCTCCAGCCCTTCATCTCCCGTGACGGCCGGTAGGTCATGAGAGTCTTGGCGCTGAAGTTGGAAATGACCAGGATTCCGAGGAATAACCAGACAATCGCTACTGACAAATGAAAACGAGGCTTCCAGGTCGCTAGCGGTTGGAAGGTAATGGCCGCGCCGCATAGCCCAAAGCTACCCACGAAGGCGATATGCACGATATCGCCACGGGTGATTCCAAGGAGCAAAGGAGAAGTTCCTGCGATGGCGGCGGTGCCGATCATTAGATAAACATAATCCACGGACCGTCGCCACCTGTTGATGATGCCCTGCACGATCGCCACAATAACTCCACAGATTGCGAATGCCGGTAAGAACTTCACAAATTGCAGCCCAAATATTGCCAGACCGCGCCATGGCTGGCCAACATTACCATGTAGCCTAAGGAATGTGTCAAAATAAGCTCCATAGCCCTGTGCCACCGCGTCCTTCTGTCCTTCAGAATAATGGGTGAAAGCCCATTCAACCATTGAGTACCACATCTGGTCAAATGCCCCGACAACACCCAGATAAATGACGAACGGGGAAATACTTAGCAGGGCCCCTCCGAACACGCGCAATGGACGGACACAAGTTTCCCTCCAGCTTCGCTGGGCGATTCCCGGTAGAGCCAAGGCAAACATACATGAGGCAAGGATTGGTAGTCCCAGCGACTGGATAGTGGCGGCACATAGTCCAAGACACACTCCGCCAGCCAGCTCTCGGCTTGGGCGGCCGCGGCTCTTCACCAGTAGATAAATGCCTGCAAAGGTAAAAGCCTCCGCCAACCAGTGTGGGTATGCGTAAGGATACATCGGAACTAGCAGGCATGCATGTACTACTGCTGCCCCGGCACCGGCTAAAGGCCCAAGGCTTTGCGCGACGAGCAATGCAATAAACGTCGCTGTAAGAGCCGTGAGCAATAGGTTTAAGGCCCGCGCGGGTGCTATAGATGGCCCGGTGACGGCAAACAACCCAGCATAGATGTGATAGAAGACTGGGCCTTGGAATTGGAAGAAGTCGCGGTAGATCACTTCACCACAGGCAATGCGAAAGGAATCGTAAAGGACCGTTCCCTCGTCGATGACCAGGAATAAGGGATTAGGGTAGCAAGTCGAGGGCCCCCCGGGAGCGAGGTATGGTACATGTGCAACAGCGGAGAAAACGAAGATACCAGCGATGAAAAGTCGATGTTTGCAAACAAGCCGTTGAATCCATCCGGGTTTATGCATAGTGCCTAGTGCTACGTCCGTGCAAGATACACTAGGAGCAAACTAAATGAAGGCGTTCATGAATTATGAAGTTTTTTTGGTGCCGAAGGGGGGATTTGAACCCCCACAGGGACTACTCCCCACTAGACCCTGAATCTAGCGCGTCTGCCAATTCCGCCACTTCGGCAGCTCCGACGAGTGATTGAAAATTTCAAATCATTATTTTATATTTTTTTTGTGGGAAGTCAACCCTTCAGCTTCCCCACCCAGGGAAATGGGGTTGCCCAGGGTTGACCCTGAGCGGCATTCCTGTAATCCGCCAAGAAGATGTAGCTTGTCGCCGTCGAACGGGTCAAGTATTCAGAATCTAAACAAATTTCCTGATCTGTCCCAATGGAAATTATACTTGGAATTGATCGATTGAAAGAACCCTTTATCCGCCCTGTTGTGACATTGGGTAACTTCGATGGTGTCCATTTAGGCCACCAAAGGATCTTCGAAAGGTTAAAAGATGAGGCAAAGAAGATCCGTGGCGAAGCCGTCGTCATCACCTTTGAGCCCCATCCCCTGAAAGTCTTATACCCTGGGCACTGTCCTCCTCTTCTCACTCCCTTCAGGAAAAAGATGTTATTAATTGAAGGAACAGGAATTGAAAAGGTCTTGTGCATCGAATTTTCATTGGTCTTCGCAGAGATTTCTCCTTCTGAATTCATAAGAGACATTTTGGTCAGCAAGGTGAACACGAAAAAGATCATTGTGGGATATAATTACCAATTTGGAAAAGGAAAAAGTGGTGATGTCGAAACTCTCAAAAATATTTGCAAGCTCTTTAATGTCGGTGTAGAGGTGATGGACGCATTGACCATCGACCATACGGTGGTCAGCAGTTCGAAGATCAGAGAGCTCATCAAGGAGGGCGAGATTGAGGGGGCCTCAAGACTATTAGGAAGGGAGTACCCCATCATCGGGAAAGTGATCGAAGGTTCAAAAAGGGGGCACGGGCTGGGTTTCCCTACGGCAAATTTGGAGATGACCGATGAACTCTATCCAAAGACTGGGGTCTATGCGGTGGATGTCATCTGGAGAAACCAACGTTTGAACGGTGTTGCCAATATAGGGTTTAACCCCACATTCGCTTCTACGGAAAGAGGGGAAAGGGCGGGTTTTTCTTTAGAGGTTCACCTCTTGGATTTCGATCAAGAGATCTATGGGGATGAAATTCAGGTCAATTTCAAAAAGAGAATTCGTGATGAGATTCGCTTTGATTCGGCGTCACATCTGATCGATCAGATCCAAAAAGATATTGAATGGGCTAAAGAGAATGTATTTTGAAGTTCGTTTGGCTGGTTCACTTGATAAGCTTTCCAAACCTCAACCATCTGATCTTGCCCAATAAGCTTTCCGCATATCGGTCCCATGAGAAATAGATGACGAAGGCTTTTCCTCGGACGGCATGAACACTCACAAAACCCCAAAAACGGCTATCCTGACTGTTGTCACGGTTATCGCCTAAAACGAATAAGGAGCCCTTTGGAACAACGACAGGACCAAACTTCTCCATGGGCTGGAGGTATCTTAGCATATCGCTCTTTTCCATATAATGTCCCCATAAATCATCGATCACCTTATCATTGATATAAATCTTGTTGTGAACGATCTCCACCTTTTCTCCTTCCGTTCCAATCACCCTTTTAATAAAATCTTTAGACCGGTCTTTCGGATAGACAAAGACGATGATATCCCCCCTCTTCGGATCCTTAAATTGAACAATTTTGTTGTTGGTAAAAGGGATCTTTATTCCATAAATAAATTTATTGACAAGAATATGATCCCCTACTTGTAAGGTCGGCTCCATCGAACTGGATGGAATTTTGAAAGCCTGAACCACAAATGTCCGGATAAAAAGGGCGATCAGCACTGCGATGACGATCGGTTCTAAATATTCTTTAACAAACTTCTTCTTTCCCATCTCTCCTCTTTCACCTCAAAAGACGTATCCCCCCACCTTAATCCTCCCCCACTTGCGGGGGGAGGAGAGGAGGGGGGCCCTATGCTCTGTGCAAGTATTACTCGTTTACAATTTCTTTATAAACTTCCGGTCTCCGATCTTTTAAAAACGGCCACTCTCTTCTCACCCTGTCGATCCTTCTCAAATCGATGTCAACCAGAGCAATGCCTTCTTTCATTCCCGTGGGTCTATCGAGCAACTCGCCCTCGGGCGACACACAGAAGGACATTCCATAAAAATCTTGCTTTTCTTCACTCCCGACACGGTTCACTCTGAAGATGTAAACTCCATTCGAAATGGCATGACTCGAGATCACCGTTTCCCATTTCTTCTGAGAAGCAAAGGCAGCCGCAGTGGGAGAAAAGATCACCTGGGCACCTTTCAAAGCCAATATTCTTGCTCCTTCTGGGAAGAAATTGTCCCAGCAGATTTGAACACCGATGACACCAAATTTCGTTCTAAACACAGGGAACCCGAGGTTTCCAGGAGAGAAATAGAATTTCTCTTCCCAAAGAGGAATTTGCGGAACGTGGATCTTCCGATAGCACCCCAAAAACTCTCCTCCTGCATCGATGACGACCGCTGAATTATAAAAGGTTTCCCTGTCCCTTTCAAAGATGGGGCAGACTAAAACGACGTCATGTTCCCTGGCCAATTCTTGCATCCTCGTCATTGAAGGACCACCGATCTCTTCTGCCAAGGAGAAATGGTTCTTATGCATCTCCCTCGGAAACCAATGGGTCGTGAATAACTCCTGGAAACAGATGATCTTCGCACCCTTCTCACTTGCGATCTCAGAGAATTTGGCTGCCTTCTCAAGGTTTTTTCTTTTCTCTTCACTACAAGAGATCTGGATCCCTGCCAATTTCATCAATGCTTCACCTCTTTTGTGGTGGAAAAATAAAAAAATGCTAACAGAGTGGGGATATGGTGTCAAGGTTTGGAGCGAAATATTTCACTATTGCATTTTTTTTCATTAAATTTATAATGTTATTAATCATTTCCGGTCATTTCTTTAGAAGTAGCTGAAAACAAATGAGGATTTTAGTTGTCGAAGACGAGAAAAAAGTGGCCAGCTTCATTAGGAAGGGGCTTGAAGAGGAGCATTACGCTGTCGATGTTGCCTCTGACGGTGAAACAGGTCTCTATATGGCTGAGGTGAGCGAATATGATCTCGTTGTTCTGGACCTGATGATCCCCAAGATTGACGGATTGGAGGTATTGAAAAGGATTCGGGCGAACAAAAATAATGTCCCCGTACTGGTTCTGACCGCGAAGGATACGGTGGAAGATATTGTCAAGGGATTAGACTCGGGGTGCGATGATTATCTCACCAAGCCTTTCAATTTCATGGTCTTTTTGGCCAGAGTGCGTGCCTTACTGCGTCGTGAAAAAATAGAAAAGGAACCCCTTCTCAGGATCGCTGACCTTACCCTATCCCCGGTCACCCATAAGGTCACGAGGAGTGGGAGGGAAATAGAGCTCACCAGTAAGGAGTATGCGCTTTTGGAATATTTTGCGAGGAATCCGGATAAAGTGCTCACGAGGACAATGATTGCCGAACATGTCTGGGACTACCGTTTTGACTCAATGACCAATGTGGTCGATGTCTATGTCAATTACCTTCGAAAAAAGATCGATAAGGATTTCGAACCCAAATTGATCCATACCATTCGAGGGGTCGGTTACACCCTGTCTTCCGACAGGCCCTGACCGGAATGTGCTCCGCAAGTCCCGCCTTGTAGGCGGGGTCAAGGGGCACAATATGAATGAGAATACCTTACCGGGAAGCCCCGCCCTGTAGGCGCGGAGCTTCGCCTAATAGGGTACAGGGCAGGCCCTGAACCTAATATGGTACAGGGCAGGCCCTGAACCTAAATATGGTACAGGGCAGGCAGGTCATGAGAAGGGGATAGATGCGTCGCAACAGTCTTCGATTTAAACTGACTCTCTGGTATGTCCTGATATTAGGAATCCTTTTGGTTTCTTTCAGTACCTTCTTATATTTTACGCTTTCAAAAAGCCTCCATCGTGACGTAGATAATAAATTGAGATCCCTGGCTGAATTGATCGCTTCAGAATCGGCTTCTCCTTTGTCAAAGTTTGGCTTCGGAAATCTCGACCGCGCGCTCGAAACATCGATGGATCTAAAACCGATGGGAAAATTTATCCAAGTTTTGGATGAGTCGGGCAACATCGGTCGGAAATCGGATAACTTGAGAAACGTTCAGCTTCCAATCAGTCTGACGGCGCTCAAGAATGCCTCCAGGGGCGCGATCACATTCGAGACGAATCATTCTTTTGGAAATGCGCCGCTGCGCGTCTTCACCTTCCCTGTTTTGGAAAATAATCATGTCACGAGAATTGTCCAAGTCGCCTCCTCCTTGGAGGACGTTGAGGATGCCCTTAATACCTTGTTCATCATTTTAGTGATCGCTGTCCCTCTCGCGCTTTTGGTAGCCAGTTTAGGAGGACAATTTCTCGCGAATAAAGCGCTGAGCCCTGTGGATCGGATTTCCAAGACGGCGCGGATGATCACCTCCCAAAACTTGAATCAGAGAATTGAGCCATCAAAGGTGAAAGACGAAATTTCAAGACTGATTGAGACTTTCAATGAGATGATTTCGCGACTGGATCAATCCTTTCGCCAAATCAAGCAGTTCAGCACAGATGCTTCTCATGAATTGAAGACTCCATTAACAATTCTCAAGGGAGAAGTGGAGGTTGCCCTGCGGAAGGAGAGAAGCCCAGATGAATATGTCCAAATTTTAAAGAGTAATTTAGAAGAGGTCAACCGGATGTCACAAATCGTGGAAGACCTCCTCCTGCTTTCAAAAGCCGATAGTGGGGAGATCCGATTGAATCGGGAAGATGTTAATTTGACCGAGATATTGAACGAGGTGGTCGGCCAGATGAGAAGGGTGGCCCAATCTAAGAACCTTCGGCTCGAAACGTCGAATCATTATGAAGAGATCCATCTTTTTGGAGATCCGTTGCGAATTAGAGAACTCTTCTTAAATTTGATCGAGAACGGAATTAAGTACACAGAGGAAGGAGGATCCATCCATATCGGTCTCACAAAGGAAACGCATCTGCCTGATGGAAACCATTCAGGGGTAGCTAAAGGAGATCAAGCGGAATTCGCTAAGGTGATTGTCTCCGATACGGGGATTGGGATCGCAAAGGACGATCAGGAAAGGATATTCGACCGATTTTTTAGAGTAGATAAGGCCCGGTCAAGACAAGAAGGTGGAAGTGGTCTTGGACTGAGCATTTGCAAATGGATTGTGGAAGCACACAGAGGGGAAATCAAAGTCGAGAGCAACTTAGGAAAGGGAAGCCGTTTCATCGTTAAGTTACCCCTCTATTCTTGATGAATCCTCGAGGAAAGGGGGCGTAAGCTGGTTAAATCTCCTTCAGAGATTGGCTAAATCTTGACCAGAGGAGATATTTTTTTGCACTTTTTTGTCATGTGAAAAGTTCAGACAATGAAATACTATTGTAAATTCAAATAATTAAGAAATTGTCAAAAATTGGCACTTATTTTGCTTCATTCTACTGAAAATCTAATGTCTTTGGCGTATTAGGGAAATCCTTTCCCTTGGGGGATATCCGATTGTCAGAACGTCTCGGCGAACTACTCGTCAAGAAAAATTACATCACTCCCGACCAACTTAAAAAGGCGTTTGAAGAACAGAAACTAAAGGGCGGGCGTTTAGAATCGAGCCTCATCCGTATGGGGCTCGTCAAAGAAGACGACCTCCTCTCTCTCCTAAGCACCCATTATAGAGTCCCGTCCGTAAAGCTTTCCAAAATTGAAATCAATCCAAATGTCATAAAACTGATTCCCTCCGGCACCGCAAAGAAGTATTTTATCATTCCCATTAATCGAGTCGGCCCCAGATTGACGTTGGCCATGGCCGACCCCAGCAACATCGTTGTGATTGACGAAGTAAAATTCATGACCGGCTTCAATGTCGAGCCAGTGGTCGCTTCAGAGACGGAGATCATCGATGGGATCAAGAAATATTATGGGGGGGGTGGAGCTGTCGCTGGAAAAGGAACCGTCTCCTTCGATGCCGCTGATTACAGTCTTGACGAGGATAAGGGAGGGCCTCTGGATGGCGGTTTGATGCTCGAGGATGACCTCGTCGACGTCGATGACTTTGATACCCTCGTCCATGGAGCTGTCGATAATGTTGAGGTGATCGAAACTCAACTACCTCTCGACGAATCAGGGGAGATCGAAGGCCCCATCATCAAAATCGTCAATGGAATTCTGATCAAGGCCATAAAATTGGGGGCCAGCGATATCCATTTTGAACCTTACGAGAAGAACTACCGAGTCAGATATCGAGTGGACGGTGTCTTAAGGCGAGATATGTTGCTCCCTACCCAGCTTAAGAATGCGGTCACCTCGCGCTTAAAAATTATGGCGAGGCTGGATATTGCTGAAAAGCGCCTTCCTCAAGACGGAAGGATTAAGTTACGAATGGGAAAAGGAAGAGAAATGGACTTCCGGGTCTCGAGTCTCCCTGTCCTTTTTGGGGAGAAAGTCGTCCTCCGGTTGTTGGATAAGTCTGCGTTGCAGTTGGACATGACAAAGCTTGGCTTTGAAGAAGAATCCTTGGAAGAATTCCATGGTGCGATCCATAAACCTGTCGGGATGATCCTGGTCACCGGTCCAACGGGCAGCGGAAAGACCACCACACTCTATTCTGCTCTATCTGAATTGAACAAAGAGACCGAAAACATCATGACCGCAGAGGATCCGATCGAATATAACTTCATGGGAATCAACCAAGTCCAGATGCACGAAGAGATCGGGCTCACCTTTGCCTCTTCCCTTCGTTCCTTTCTGCGCCAGGACCCCGATATCATCATGGTGGGTGAGATTCGAGACTTCGAAACTGCCCAGATTGCTGTTCAAGCAGCCTTGACAGGGCACCTTGTCCTAAGCACGGTCCACACCAACGACGCTCCAGGAACGATCACTCGATTGATCGACATGGGGATCGAACCCTTCTTGATCTCCTCGGCGGTCATTCTGATCCTTGCCCAGCGCCTTATCCGGAAGATCTGTATGGATTGCAGGGAACCCATCAAACCCCACACCCAGCTTTTGATCGATCTTGGAGTCCCACCAGACGAGGTCAAATCCTTCACGGTTTATAAAGGGAAAGGATGTACGATTTGCAATAATACGGGTTATAAGGGCCGCCTTGGTCTCTATGAAGTGATGCCCATGAAGGAAGAGCTCAAGGAGCTTGTCTTGGCTCGTGCTTCAGCCTCTGAGATAAAGAAGGAGGCCATCCGTTTGGGCATGAAGACCTTGAGACAAAGCGGGATGCATAAAATAAAGAATGGGTTGACAACCATTGAGGAGGTGCTGAGAAGCACCATCGAGGATTGATCATCTACGAAAATCAGAACTGAGGAGGGCCATATGGTCGAATTACAGAAATTACTTGAACTGATGATCGAAAAGAAGGCCTCTGACTTGCATGTCACCACAGGAGCCCCTCCTCAAATTCGGATCGACGGAAAGTTGATGAGTTTCGATTCAACCGCTTTGACTCCCACTGATACCAAAAGGCTTTGCTATAGCATATTGACCGATGCCCAGCGACACAAATTTGAGGAGGAATGGGAATTGGACTTCTCATTTGGACTCAAAGGGTTGAGCCGATTCAGAGGGAATATCTATATGCAAAAGGGCGCAGTCGCTGGCGCATTTCGAGCCATCTCGTTTGATATCCTCAGTTTTGCTGAATTGGGAATCCCCCCTGTGGTCAACGAACTGATTAAAAAACCGAAGGGGCTCATCTTGGTCACTGGACCCACGGGAACAGGAAAATCGACGACATTGGCCGCGATGATCGACAAGATCAATAAGGAGCAGAATGCCCATATTATGACGGTTGAGGATCCCATTGAATACCTCCACTATCACAAAAATTGTATGGTCAACCAAAGAGAGGTGGGCACGGATACAAAGAGTTTCGGTGCTGCTCTGCGCCACGTCCTCAGACAAGATCCGGATATTATTCTCATTGGGGAGATGAGGGACTTAGAGACGATTGAGGCTGCTCTTGTAACAGCTGAGACAGGCCATTTAACTTTTGCCACGCTCCATACCAACTCTTGTGTCGAAACGATCAATCGCATCATCGATGTCTTTCCACCCCACCAGCAACAACAGATAAGGACACAACTTTCCTTCGTTTTGGAAAGCGTTCTTTCCCAACAGCTCATCCCGAAGATCGGGGGAAGGGGACGGGCGCTGGCGATGGAGGTGATGATCCCGAACGCTGCCATTCGAAACCTCATCCGAGAGGATAAGATTCAACAGGTCTATTCGGTGATGCAGGTTGGGCAGGCAAAGTTTGGTATGCAAACGATGAACCAGGCCCTCCTCTCCCTTGTCGAACGCCATCTGATCTCCTTGGAGGAGGCCATGGGAAGAAGCCATAATCTCGAGGAGTTCCGGCAGATGCTTTCCACCTCCAATCTCGCGCCAGGGAGGAAAGAAAGGCCGATGAAAACCGCGTAAATGGCAAGGAGGGGAATGAGCTATGCCAATTTATAAATGGGAAGGAAAAACAACTAGAGGAGCCGTCAAAAAGGGGGAGATGGAAGCCCCCAACGAAGCGGCGATCCGAACCCATCTCCGACAACAGAATATCATCCCCACCAGAATCGCTGAAAAGGCAAAAGAATTCAGAATCGCCCTGCCCTTCAAGAAGAAAGTGAAGCAGCGGGCGATCGCCATTTTCACGCGGCAACTTGCCACCATGATTGACGCTGGATTGCCTCTCGTTCAATCGCTCGAAATTTTGGCCTCTCAGCAGGAGGGTAAGGTCTTTAAAGATATTCTCAGGGAAATCCGAGAGGATGTGGAAGGTGGGGCCACCTTTGCGGGCGCCCTTAAAAAACATCCGGCCACCTTCAATGACCTCTATACGAACTTGGTCGTAGCGGGTGAGGAAGGAGGTATTTTGGATACGATCCTGACGCGCTTGTCCAACTACATTGAAAAAGCCGAAGCCCTGAAGAAAAAGGTCAAGTCCGCTCTCGTCTATCCGGCCACCATTGTGGGCGTGGCGGTCATCGTCGTGATGATCTTAATGATCTTCGTCATCCCTGTCTTTGAAACAATGTTCAAATCCGCAGGCCAAACCTTACCTCTCCCCACCCTCATCACCCTGACGTTGAGTAAATTCATTAAGAAATATGTCATCATGATCATCCCCGGACTGATCCTTCTTTTCTATTTATTAAAGAAATACTACCAAACAGAGAAAGGCAAGGCGATCGTCGATCGTCTCCTTTTGAAATTGCCGGTATTTGGGCCCCTCTTCCAAAAGATTGCTGTGGCCCGGTTTTCTCGAACACTTGGAACCCTTGTCAGCAGCGGGGTTCCGATCTTGGATGGATTGAATATTGTCTCAAGAGCCGCTGGCAACAAGACCATCGAAACGGCCATCCTGAACGCAAGGGCAAGCATTCGAGAAGGGGAGACCATTGCAGAACCATTGGGTCGGAGTGGTAACTTCCCTCCCATGGTGATCCAAATGATCTCTGTTGGGGAGTCCACGGGTGCATTGGACTCCATGCTCTCAAAAATTGCAGAGTTCTATGAGGAAGAAGTGGACGTCGCCGTTGGAAATTTGACCTCCCTTCTCGAACCGTTCCTGATGGTCTTCTTGGGAGTGGTCATCGGAGGCGTCGTCATTTCGATGTACCTTCCGATATTCCAGATGGCGTCCGCTGTGGGTTAGCTTCAACCTGTATCGGCGATCCGCATAGGCGGTAAAATGAGATGGAATCGAATCCAAGTCTAACCCTGGATACTGATCAAAAGATGTTAAAAAATGTGAAGGGCTTGATGCTCTGTCGCATCATCATCCTCACCCTTCTTCTCGCCATCACCTTCCTTTTCCAGGTTTCCAAAAAGCAATATTTTTTCATCCCCTTGACCAATAGCTTCTATTATTTTTTAAGCTTTTTTTATTTCGTCACCATCTTTTATGCCTTCTTCTTAAAAAAGGCCAAAGACCTCCGGAAATTTGCTATGATCCAAGTCTTCTCGGATCATCTTCTAATCACCGGTCTCATCTATTTTACTGGAGGAAAAGAAAGTTTCTTCCCCATTACCTATTTCTTCTCAATCATCGGTAGCAGCACCCTTTTTTATCGAAGGGGGGCTTTCTTCTCCGCCTCCCTCTCCACTTTTCTTTACGGCCTCCTTCTGCTGCTTCAGCTCCACCATTGGATCAATCCGTTGGGGCAACCCCGGCTCTATGACGCCAGTCAAATCTTTTACTCCCTCATCCTCTACATGGCGGCTTTCTATATCGTCGCCTTTTTGAGCAGTACGATTTCCGAGGAGCTGAAAAAGAAGAAGCACGAGCTCATCCAGAAACAGGTCGATTATGACCAATTAGAGACGTTCAATCGAAATATTATCCAGAGCCTCGACAGCGGCCTTTTGACCATCGACCTCTCTGGAAAGATCAATTTCTTGAATCGAACAGCAGCGAAGATCTTAGATCGGAATGCAGAGGAGCTCAAAAGCGTCTCCATTTATGATCTCTTTCCAAGCATTAGCGCGGTAATCGAGGAGGTGAAGGCGAAGGGGTCGGAGGCCTCGTTTGATTATCAACGTTATCAAACAATCTTCACCCATGGCCACGGAAGAAATATTTACCTTGGATTTTCCATCTCCCCTCTGACCGATCCAGATGGATCGTTGATCGGCCATACTTTAATCTTCCAAGACATTACAAAATTTAAAGAGATGGAAGAGCAGATGAAGCGGCTCGACAAGATGGGAGCCATCGGTTTATTGGCGGCAGGGATGGCACACGAGATCAGAAACCCTTTGGCTTCCTTAAGTGGGTCGATCCAGATGTTGAAGTCCGAACTCCGGTTGAAACGCCATCAGCAACAGCTCATGAAGATTATCTTGAGGGAATCGGAAAGGCTCAATGCCCTGATCACGGATTTTCTGCTCTTCGCGACCCCTCCTCAAAGCGCTAAGAAGCCTTATGAGATCCAGAAGGTGATCGAGGAAACGATCGATCTACTCATCCATTCTCCATCCTTCCATGAGGGCATTCGCATCCATCGACCCGACCCCAAAAAGAATATCCAAGCCACGATCGACCCCGATCAAATGAAACAAGTCTTTTGGAATCTTCTGATCAATGCGGTTCAGGCGATGTCTAACGGGGGAGAGATTCGTATTGACTTGGAACGAGAAAATGGGACACCTTGGGAAACGAGATTGCCTCTCCGAACCCAAAAGAGGGGAAAGGAGTGGATCAAAATCTCGATCTCCGATTCTGGAAGCGGGATCTCCTCACAAGAAAAAGAGAAGATTTTCGAGCCCTTTTTTACAACCAAGGAAACTGGGACGGGGTTGGGCCTGTCGATCGTCCATAAGATCATTGAAAATCACAATGGGATGATTAAAGTGGAAAGCGAAGCGCGAAAGGGTTCCACCTTTATCGTCTTTTTGCCTACCGATTGAGCGGAGAGGAAGAAGCATGTTCAAGGACAAGATCTTGGTGGCGGATGACGAACAAAGCATGAGGGAATTCTTGGACATCATGCTGAAAAAGGAGGGCTACAAAGTCTCTTTGGCCCCAAACGGAGAAGAGGTATTAAAACTGATCGAGAAGGATATTTTCGATCTCATCCTTTTGGATATCCGGATGCCCAGGTTGGACGGGATCTCGACACTGAAGAAGATCAGGGAGGTTTCACCAGAGACCATTGTGATCATGATCACTGCCTATGCCTCTGCAGAAACGGCGATTAAAGCTATGAAAGAGGGCGCCTATGACTATATCACCAAACCGTTTAAAGTTGAAGAGATCAAGTTGATTATCAGAAATGCCTTGGAGAAGAAGAATCTTCAGAAGGAAAACATTCTTTTAAAACAGGTGGTCAAAGACCGTTACATTTTTGAGAACATCATTGGCCAAAGTTCTAAAATGCTCGACTTGTACAAACTCTTAGAGAAGATCGCTCCTACCAAGACGAATATCTTGATCACCGGAGAGAGTGGAACGGGCAAGGAATTGGTGGCGAAGGCGATCCATTACAATAGCCCTCGAAGGGAGAAGCCTTTCGTGACACTGAATTGTGGTGCGATTCCGGAATCTCTCATCGAAAGCGAACTCTTTGGTCACATGAAGGGAGCGTTTACAGACGCCATCGCGACGAAGAAGGGATTGTTTGAAGTGGCGGATGAAGGGACCATTTTCTTAGATGAGATCAGTGAACTTCCCCTCCTGATGCAGGTCAAGCTTCTTCGTGTATTACAGGACAGAGAATTTAAGAGGGTGGGCGGCACCGAAGACATCCGGGTCGACGTCCGAATCATTTCGGCAACGAACAAAGACTTAGAAGAGGCGGTGAGAGAAAAGCGATTTCGGGAAGACTTGTTTTACCGACTTAATGTCATCCAGATCAGGCTTCCTTCCTTACGAGAGAGAAAGGAAGATGTCCCCCTCTTGACCATGCACTTTTTAAAGAAATATTCGGAAGAGTTGGGCAAGGGTATTTCGACCGTTTCCTCGGAGGCCCTTCGCATCTTAATGAACTATGATTACCCTGGAAATGTGAGAGAGCTTCAGAATATTATCGAAAGGGCTGTCGCCTTAGAGAGTTCCCCAGAGCTCACCGGACAAAATCTTAGTTCTTACCTCAATGAACAGATCCCCGTGAAAAAGGGACCCCTCGATCTCGAAATTCCAAGCGAGGGAATTGACCTTGAAAAGATCGTCGAAGATATCGAGAAAACCCTCCTGCTGAAGGCTTTAGACAAAACAAAGGGGATTAAGAAGCGAGCCGCGGAGCTTCTCCATATTAATTTTCGCTCCATGCGTTATCGGTTAGAAAAATACGGATTGAATCAAGATTCAGAGTCGGGCCCTGAGATCGCGGGAAACGAATAGCGCTGGACATCCGTTCTTTGTGGCTTGTCACTTCCTCTTAAATTGCTTATTCAATTCATCCAACTTGAGCTGAAAGAAGATGGGCCGCCCATGAGGACAGGTGGCAGATAGATTGAAGGGGTAGAGGGTTTCCACCAATTTCTCCATCTCTTCTCTCCGTAATGCGAAATTTCCTCGTATGGCAGAATGGCAAGACAGAGTGACAAGAATGGTATCGATGACTTCTGCACCTTTCCCTTCTCTTTTTAAAAAAGAGAGTTCATCCAGTATTTCCATCACCATTGCTTTTGGATCCTTTTGATCGATAAAAGAGGGTTTGGATCGAATAGCATAAACCTTCTCACCGATCGGGTCGATTTCAAATCCCATCGATTGTAATGCTTCAAGATGGGAATCTAAAATAAAGGATTCCTCGGCGGATAACTCCATGGAGATGGGGATGAGGAATTTCTCTGAAACGATGGATTTCATTTCATATTGATCTTTACAACGATTAAAGAGGATCCGCTCATGCGCAGCATGCTGATCGATAAAGATTACCCCGTTTTCCCCTTCGCAGACAATATAGGTGCCTTGAACCTGTCCCAAAATACGACAAGGAATTTTCCCTTCCACCTTCCATTCAGGGGCGATTGGCTCATTGACCATTGGAACAGCTTCTCTTTGTTCCCGTGTCTCGAAGGGTAGAGGAGAAGGATAGACCAAATCTTTTTTCCTATCTTCGAAGTCAGCTTTTTTAAAAAACGGTGTTTGGTCATGGACAGAACGCAGAGTCTCGTTGACCGCGCGAAAGACTCTTTCTGGATCTCTAAATTTCACTTCTGCCTTGGTGGGATGGATATTCACATCCACTGCATAAGGAGGGGTGGTCATGAATAGGATGGCGATAGGAAATCTACCAGTGGAAAGGACATGGCGATAAGTTTCATTGATGGCCTTATAAATCATTCGATCTTTCACAAATCGTCGGTTGACATATATATAAATATCATCTGTATTTCCTTTTGAAATGGAAGGGAGGCTTGAGAAACCTAAAATCCTGATCTCCCCATCATCAAATTCACACACTTGAAGATGGGTCACCGTCTCTCTCCCCAAAATGGCTTCGATGCGAACCAAGGGGGATTCTGTTTTCAGGTGCTCATGAAGCATTCGACCGTCATGAATGAATTTGAATGCGATCGAGGGGTGGGAAAGACTCAATCTGAGAAAGTGGTTCAAACAATACCGAAGTTCTGAACGGATCGATTTTAAGAACTTTCTTTTTACAGGGAGGTTATAAAAGATATTTTGAACCTCGACCTCTGTCCCAATGGGACATCCGACCTCCGAAATACCTTTTATTTCACCTCCTTCGCAAACGGCTTTCGTCCCACTGATGGAATTCGCAACACGCGTTTTGATGGTCATCTTCGAAACAGAAGCGATGCTGGGCAGAGCTTCTCCCCTGAACCCTAACGTATGAATGGCGTAGAGATCCTCCGCTTTTTTGATTTTGCTGGTTGCGTATCGTTGGAGGGCAACTGGGACATCTTCGCGATCCATCCCCTCCCCATTATCATAAACCCGGATGAGTTGGAGTCCGCCACCCTTTAATTCAACGACGATCTCTGAACTCGCGGCATCGATCGCATTCTCCATCAACTCTTTAACAACAGAGGCGGGCCTTTCAACCACCTCTCCCGCAGCAATGGTTTGGGCAATTTCCTCTGGTAAAATCTGGATTCTACCTGGCATACTTTTGTAA
>CAZFJD010000009.1:0-256 GCA_964518775.1 uncultured Syntrophaceae bacterium | reverse complement strand
CAATAAAATGTCAAATCAAATCCAAAGCCCATCCTTCGACAGGCTCAGGATGATGGTTTGAAAATGCTGAACAATAAAATCATGGTGAGCTTGTCGAACCATTAATTTTGAACTTTGACATTCCTTTGGCATTTGCCTGCCTGCGCGAACCCCCTTCGGCGAAGGCAGGGATTTTGACATTTGGATTTCAGTTCATCATGTGGTTCTATCCTCAATAAAGGTCCCTATCTTTCGAAACTTCTCATATCTCCTTCCC
>CAZFJD010000008.1:0-23938 GCA_964518775.1 uncultured Syntrophaceae bacterium | reverse complement strand
ACAGGGGGAAAGGATACTTGATCAATGGTTGCATGAAGGGGTTCTTTCAAAGTAAATCCGATTTCCTCCAGTCCGACCTCTCTGGTCTCTTTATCCTCTGCCTCCAGGATAGCAGCGAGAGAGACATATTTCGGTTCATTAATACCGGTCTGAATGGTGAGGACTGCGGGAAGTTTAAGTTCCAAAGCCTCTTCGATGCCACCCT
Source organism: uncultured Syntrophaceae bacterium (assembly GCA_964518775.1). Classification (GTDB taxonomy): domain Bacteria; phylum Desulfobacterota; class BSN033; order BSN033; family UBA1163; genus JACAEX01. The sequence continues at coordinate 23,733 of CAZFJD010000008.1, read as the reverse complement.
CCAGTTCCCTTCGGACTAAAGCACGGTCTCCGGCAATCTCAATGTGGGTGACAATAGCTGCATGAGGAAGGTTCAGTATCTGCGCCAGGGCCACCCCAACCTGTCCGCAACCGTCATCCTCTGCCTGAACACCGGTCAATATGAGATCAAAGGATTGACCCTTAATGGCTTGAGAAAGGATTTCGGCGATGAGAAAGGCATCGGAAGAAGGAGGTTCCTCAATCCTCAACGCCCGGTCTGCACCCATAGCGAGACATCTCGTCAACACTTCTTTTGATTCTTCACGTCCAACGGTGAGAACGGTTACTGTACCGCCATATTTCTCCTTCAAGAGGGCCGCCTCCCTTACAGCGTAGCCATCCCAATCATTGAGGTGAAAAACCAGATTCTCCTTCCTAATATCCTTTCCGTCTTTTTCAATGAAGATGTCCGCCTCGGCTGTCTTTGGAATCCTTTTGACACAAACTGCAATATTCATGATTACCTCCTAATGAATAGAAAATCCCAAGTTGCCTAAACTCTAAACACTAAACTCTAAATCCTAAATAAATCCAAAATCTAAAACTCAAAAGATCATTTCGACTTCTCAACAATTGAACCAAATATCTTCGTAAGTTCTGTTGCTTCATTGATCAGGTTCTGTTTTTCCATCATTTCCTCTTCTTTTGGCTCGGTTAATTCAAGCCAATACACACTCTCCTTTGCTTCTTTCCTTGATATTCTTATTCGCATTACAAAATCCTTCCTGCTTAGTGCTTCTTCCGCCTCAATATAGTTAGCTCCCACTGAGCCAGAAGCCTTGATGAGCTGTTTTGCGTCTTCTATATTGCTTAAAGTCTTTGGTAAATTCTTTACGTAGTTTCTTACCATTTTCGCAAATTTAAGCGTCCTATCCCTTAAATCCTACGGTTTTGAGTTTTGTGCTTTGGACATTTGGGTTTGTTTAGAGTTTAGGGTTTCGAGTTTAGAGTTTATAGAATTTCCATGGCTTCACTCACTAACTCTGAAATATCTTTTACCACAATCTGATCTGTTAAGCTTGAGGTTTTTACGGAGTCCTCAAGGGTTAGAAGACAGAAAGGGCAAGAGGTGGCAATCACTTTAGCACCCAAGGCGTTAGCCTCTTTGATCCGAATCTCTCCGTTTCGAGTTCCCTCGGTTCCTCCTTCAGCCCACATCCTTCCCCCTCCTCCTTCGCAGCAGAGACTTCTATGTCTCGATCTCTCCATTTCAGCGAAATTCAATCCAGGAATGGAGGTTAGGATCATTCTCGGTTCATCGAAGATTTGGTTCTGTTTTCCAAGAAAACAGGGATCCTGATAGGTGGCAAGGGCTTCCGCTCCCTTTGACATCATTAATTTCCCTGTTTCAATGAGATCAACAAGAACCTGTGTGTAATGGAAGACCGGAATGTGGAGATCGGGATAATCGTTTTTGAAAGCGTTAAAGCAATGGGGAGAAATCGTTATAATCCGATTGATGCCAGCCTTCTTGAATAATGCGGTATTGTCTTTGGCCAGTCTTTTAAAGAGGGCCTCCTCGCCCATCCTTCTGATTTCATTTCCGCAACACGATTCCTTTTTGCCCAGGATGCCGAAGTCGAGCTCTGCTTTTTGAAAGATCTTGACCAGAGCCATGGAGACATTCTGAACTCTTGGATCATAAGAAGGGGCGCACCCCACATAAAGCAACATCTCTGCTGTCGCTTCGCCAAGTATTTTCACTCCAAGGTCTTTTGCCCAATCTGCTCTTCGATCTCGGAACCTTCCCCATGGATTTCCTTGGAGAAGCGTATTTTCCAGAGCATCTCTGATCGTAGAGGGAACCTCTCCCTTCTGGGCAAGGAAGTTTCGAATGCCCATGATCAGGTCCACATTCTTCACTCCTGTGGGACAGCGGAGGGTACAGGTGCTGCATGTGGTGCAGGCCCACAATTCAGGCTTTTTGAATAGAGGAGAGGGGTCGGCTGTGAAAGCTGTCTCCCTGACCAACCTCCGCATATTCAAGGGAGATCTGAATTTAACAGGACATCCACCTGTGCAGGTTCCGCACTGGATACATAAATTCAGATGATAATCTTGAACAAAAGTCTTAGGGTCTATCTTCATCGAAGATCGTAATTTCAAATGCCAAAATCGAAATGTCAAAGCCTGTGAGTAACATATTTGTCATTTGAATTTTGGATTTCATTTGGAATTTGAACTTTGAAATTTGACATTAGATTCATCCTACACTCAGAATTTTCCCTTCTCCTCATACCAAACTTTCCACCTCTGATAATATCTGATCTTGTGTGAAATGGTTCTGTCTCGCTGCTTTGTTGGGACAGATCGCGGTGCACGCCCCACAGCCCTTGCAGAGGGCATCGTTGACAGCAGAGATTCCCTTCTCATCAAGAAAACTAATGGCCGAATAAGGACAGATCTCAATGCATAATTTGCAGCCTGCACAGAGTTCGGGATCGATCCATGAGGTGGTGGGTTCAACTTCGATCTCTCCTTTGGCAGCCAGGGCGATCACCTCGGCTGCAGCCGCAGAGGCTTGGGCGACGGTGTCGGGAATATCTTTTGGTCCCTGGCAGCACCCTGCCAAAAAGATTCCGTCCACATGGGTGGCGACGGGCCTCAGTTTTGGATGGGCCTCCATAAAGAATCGGTCTGCGCTTTGACTGATCCCAAAAACCTGGGCAACCTTTTCGGCATCGCCACGAGCGGTCAAACCGGTCCCCAATACGACCATGTCCACAGAGATCTCAACGGGGGTCCCGAGCATGGTATCCTCCGCTGCCACGACGAGACGACCGTCCCTTTTGAAGATCTCAGAACCTTTCCCACGAATGAAACAGATTCCTTCTTCCCGGACCCTCTTATAGAACTCCTGGTACCCTTTCCCAAAGGCGTTGATATCGATATAAAATTCATATATTTCGGCGCCGGTTTTCTCCTTTGCCAAATGGGCCTGCTTCATCGAAGCCATGCAGCAGACCCTGGAACAGTAGAGATTTGCATTTTCGTCGCGGCTTCCGATGCAGTGAAGAAAGGCAATCCCTTTGGGAACCGTTCCATCTCTTAACAATACTTCTCCACGGGTTGGTCCGGAAGGGCTTGCAAGCCTTTCGAACTGAAGATTAGTCATGACATTTTCATAAATCCCATATCCGTATTGGGGAAGGAGATGGGCATCGAATAGGTCATATCCCGTGGCGATGATGATCGAACCCACTTCCTTCTCGATGACCTGCTCTTTCTGCTCAAAATTGATGGCTCCTGCCTTGCAGGCTTCAACACATGACTTATTACACTTCCCTTTACTCAACAGAAGGCAACTTTCTTTATCCACGATGGCCTTCAGGGGGACGGCCTGAGGGAAGGGAATGTAGATGGCTCTGCGCATGGCCATTCTCTCTTCAAACTCTGAGGGCACTCCTTTTTTCAAGACGCAGGCCTCGACACAATCTCCACAGCCCGTGCACCGGCTGTAATCCACATAAGTTGGCTTTTTCTTGATCGTCGTGGTGAAGTTTCCGACATAACCTTTAACCTCAACAACCTCCGAACAGACATGAAGCTCGATATTTTTATTCTGAGCTACCTCTACGGTTTTGGGGGTAAAGATACAAGAGGCACAGTCCAAGGTAGGGAAGGTCTTGTCGAGCTGGGCCATGTGTCCTCCGATATAAGGAGACCTTTCGATGAGAAAGGCCTTCATTCCTTCGTTCGCAATGGTTAGGGCAGCCTGAATGCCAGCGATGCCAGCCCCGACAACTAATACAGAAGGTTTTATTTCAACCTTTCTTGCTGTGAGGGCCTCTTGACGCAACACCCTTGCCACAGCCGCCCGAAGAAGTTGCTTGGCTTTCTCCGTCCCACTCTCTTTGTCCTTATGAACCCAGGAGCACTGCTCACGGATATTGGCAATATTGAGGAAATAGGGGTTGAGTCCTTCTGAAGAGACAGCATTTCGAAAAGTCACTTCGTGCATTCGAGGTGAACAGGCGGCCACGACCACTCGATCGAGGGAGAGTTCACGGATATCTTTTTTGATCAAATCCTGGCCAGGGTCAGAGCAGAGATAGCGGTAATCCCTGGCCACCTTTACACCAGGAAGAGTGCTGGAAAAGCGGACAAGTTGATCACAATCGACTGTGGCAGCGATATTGGTGCCGCAGTGACAAATATAGACGCCAATCTTCTGCTTCATAACTAAATGAAAAGGAGTTGAGGGGTCACGGATTCAAGTGACCCAGCGAAGATTTATTTTTTAAAACCTTTGAACCCTTAGATCCTGGAATCCCTAAACCCTATTCCTGAGGAATGCCCAAAATGCGCCGGCCGATCATCATCTTCTGGATCTCTTTTGTCCCCTCATAGATTTCGAGTAGCTTGGCTGCCCGATAGAAGCGTTCGATGGGATAGTCGTCAAGATAACCATATCCGCCATGAAGCTGCAGTGCTTCATCTACTACTCTGACGGCCATATTACAGGCCCACCATTTTGCCATACACGATAGTTGAGTATCTGGAGTCCCACGATCGAGGTACCAGCAGGCCTTATAGGTCAGAGATCTGGCTGTTTCAACGAGCGTCGCCATCTCAGCTATTTTGAACTGGGTGATCTGAAAAGATGCGATCGTCTTTCCGAACTGTTTTCTCTTCTTTACATAACTGATCGCCTGTTCCATGGCGCCTTGCGCGAGGCCTAAGGCTTGAGCGGCAACGATGACCCTGGAGTGGTCAAGGAATTTCATCAGCTGAACAAAACCGTTTCCCTCCCTACCCACCAAGTTTTCCCGTGGGACTCTTACGTTATTGAAGTAAATATTCGCCGTATCCGCAGCACGGATTCCCATCTTTCCGTGGATTCTATCCGCTTTGTATCCTGGCCGATCTGTCTCGACGAGAAGGATGCTATGGCGTTTCGATGTGGAGACCTCTTCCGGATGGGTCAAGCAGAAGACTAAAAGGAATTTGGCTTCCGCACCATTACTGATCATCACCTTATTCCCATTGATCACATATTCATCCCCAACCCTTTCAGCTCTCGTTGTGGCCGACGCTGCGTCACTTCCTGCCTCGGGTTCAGTGATCGAAAAACCCATGACCCAGTCGCCCTTCGCTAAGGGAGGAAGGTACTTCTTCTTCTGTTCCTCAGAACCATAAAGCAACAACATTTCGGAGCCAAAAACGGTTTGGGCTAGAACCTGACCTAACCCAGGGTCGGTTCTCCAGAATTCCTCCATGAGGATAGCATGTTCCAAGGAACCTAATCCGAAACCTCCGTATTCCTTCTTAATAAAGACACCGATGAAACCTAATTGGGCGGCTTTCTTGATGAGATCTCTTGGGAACTCACCCTTGGCTTCGCATTCCTTCCCGATGGGCAACAATTCGCCTTCAGCAAATTCACGCGCGGCCAAACGGATCTGTTTTTGACGACTCGTTAACTCGAAGTCCATAAATCTTATTTTATTCTAAAATGAATTCTTACACTTTACAATTTTCCGAGAATCTGTGTGGCCACCGTATTTCTTTGGATCTGGCCCGTTCCCTCAAGGAGCCATGTGGCCAGGGCATCTCCTAAGTAGCCAGGAAGAAATTGCTCTTCAAAGAGGCCATATCCTGCAAGGATCTGCATCGCCTTCAGACAGACATCGATCGCCACAAGAGGACATTTGGCTTTTGCCTGCAAGAAGGTGGCAAGATCCTTCTTGCCCTGATCGAAAAGCCACGCCGCTTTGTAGGCTAACAGCGCAGCGGATTCGATATCTTCTGTCATCTCGACAATCATGTGAGAGATGTTCTGAAATTTTCCGATTTTTTGCCCAAATTGTTCACGATTTTTGGCATGAAACGTGGCTCGATCAAAGGCTCCTCTTGCTAAGCCGATGGCTTGATTGGCAATCTCAACCCTTCCCTCGTTGATCGCATCCATGATATAGATGAACCCATGATTTTCTTTGCCTAAGAGATTCTCCTTGGGGACCTTCACGTCTTTGAACTCGATCGAACAGGAAGAAGTCGTCTTGATACCGATCTTGTCTCCTAAATCGATCGCCGTTACGCCTTTTGTCTCCCTCTCCACAATGAAACCACTAATCCCACGGTATGGACCCGCATCAGGCGCCGTCTGGGCGAAGACGGTGTAAAATTCAGCAATGTCCGCATTGGTGATGAAGATTTTGTTGCCATTGAGAATATACTCATCTCCTTTTCTCTCGGCACGAGTATCGAGGAAACGTATATCACTGCCGTGGTTTGGCTCGGTGATGGCGATGGAAGCGACGACCTCCCCTTTCGGAATTCTTGGAAGGTATTTTCTCTTCTGTTCTTCGGTACCAAATCTCAAGAGAACCTTGGCTGGGATGGACCCGAGGCTCAGAGCCATTCCGATCCGGTTGTCATAACGAATCATCTCCTCCGTGATCAGACAATGGTCAAGGAGAGGCAATCCCTGCCCTCCTAATCCTTTAGGATAGTAAGAGGCGAGGTAGCCGTTTTGGCCAGCCTTTCTGTAGATTTCCCAAGGAAATTGTTTCTTCTTGACCCATTCCAGTGTGACCGCAGGATCGCATTCGCCCTTCATGAATTCACGGACAGCTTCCTGTATCAACTGTTGTCTGGATGAAAGACTGAAATCCATCGTTCCCTCCTTAGATCCTCCTACCTTTCTTCAAGGAGCGCTTTCAGTACCGGTCCTTTGGAACCATTGGATCGGGGCATAGCCCAAAAACCTTTCGACAGCCTTCCTATGCCAAGTTTGATTAATCCCTGCTTTTCCATTCTGACCAATCTTGCCTCGTGGCTTTAGTTTGGGAAATTGGTACCAGTCAAGCCACAAGCTTACCACGATCGGTGGTCAGTACCTCGGCACCGGCATTAACTTGAGTCAGGTAATCGCTCAGATGCGCCTTCAACCTTGAAAGTGCAGCCGAATTCATGATATGGGCTAACCTCCTTAAATTTTGGACTATTATAGTCGTATTCACTTAACCTATCAAGGCCATTTCCGGAAGAGGTTGACAAAATATTTATTTTATGAAATAAAAAAATTAATAGTAGAACGTGTTCTATTAAAACGGCAGCTGGATACTTCAAAATCAAAAAGGATAAAGGGAGAACATGGGGCTTACACATGTTACTGTCACATTAAAGGCTTTCGAATTCCCCAACGGAACGTACGAAGCAGACTTTCTCGTTGACACGGGTGCCACTGATTCACTGGCCCCCGGTGTGGAACTGAAAAAGATAGGAGTGAAGCCAGTAGGGAAAACAATTTATGAACTGGCGGATGGTACGATAAAGGAATATCCTTTTGGGTTAGTTCAGATTTCATTCATGGGAGAAATTACTGCTGGAAGGGTGATATTTGGTCCAGATGATTCGGAGCCATTAATTGGGGTGACTGCCCTTGAGTCAGTGGGGATTACGGTCGATCCAGCCACCCGGACGCTCAAACGACTGCCTGCCATTCCATTGAAGTAGAGCTCAAATACATACAATTTGAAAAATAGATAGGTCCTTTTTTGCCTCTCCTAAGATGCCCTTGGAGAGGGAGACGGTTCTTTAATCACGTCTTTTTTATCCACATCGGTATTGGACGCCGAAACCACTTCGAGGGTACTTCCATTGAACAGAGCCATAGATACAGGCGATCTGACAGGTTCCGCATTCCAAGCAACCGGCAAATTCGACCACCATCTCTCCTTTCTCGTTAAGAGAATAGAGATTGGCCGGGCAGGAGTAGATACAGAAGCGTTCCTTGCAGGTTCGGCAGATTTTTTGATCGAGCTGAATATGGCTCTCTTTATCGTTTTTAAAGGCATCTAAAGCTAACTTCTCGGTAATTTTCATTGAGTATCTCCTGGAGACATTAAGACCAGAAATTCTTCACTTCGTTCAGAATGTCAGCTTCCCTTTCCTGTCATTGCGAAGCGAAGCTGAAGCAATCTTGATTTTGAATCCATTGAGCCTTCCTATATCTTCCTAAACTGCCACCAGTCTTTCAGGGTTTCAAGATTTAAGAAATACTTCTTTAATTCCCCCACCTTGGTTTTATAGATCCCTTCTTTGGGCCTCTCATCGACCCACATTACTTTTTCGAAGATGTCAGAAATCACTTGAGGATATTTTGAAAAGACCCTTTGATTTTCAAGAATCGAAAGGCTGTTCTTGAAAGTGTGCATCTCTTTCATTATAAAACTTTCGTTCAGGAGTTTATCATATTCAGCCAGAGAGATTTCTGAGAAGTCATTTCTCTCTTTTGCATTCTTGATGGTTCGGCCGGCTAAGACTCCTGAGACCATGGCATATTCCATTCCCCTCACTGTGACCAGCATATTTAACCCAAGGCCTGCGGCATCCCCCACCACCAGCATCCCATCAGTATAAACCTTGGGTTTTGCTTGAATTCCCCCTTCTGTAATCAGGTGGGCAGAATATTCAATTACCTCCCCACCTTTGATCAGATTTTTAACCTCGGGCCTCTCTTTAAATTCATCCAATAGTTTATAAGCCTCTTCACGGGGTTCTTTCAGATTGAGAGAATGGATACCAACAACAATCCCCAAAGAGAGGCTATCTTGGTTGGTATAGAGAAAACCTCCTCCCATCATTCCTTTGGTGAGGGAGCCGATGAAGAGCTGAGCCGCCCCTTCACCCTCTCCCAAACGGAATCGGTCTTCGATAGTTTTTGAATCGAGTTGGATCACTTCCTTGAACCCCAAGGCAAAGTGTTGGGGTTTAAAAGGTTGACGGAGCCCAGCCTTCTCGGCCATGAAGGAGAGGATTCCATCTGCGGCAACGACACAGTCGGCACCAATCTCCTCATCCCCTGCTCTCACTCCGATGACCTTTCCGCGCTCTTTGATGAGATCTTCCACAGCCTTCTGAGGGATGACAAAGATTCCCTTTTCGGCAACGAGGTCAGCAAGCCAACGATCGAACTTCGCCCTGAGAATCGTATAACTGGGATAAGGTTCTTGATGGAATCGATCGCTGTAAAGTTCAAAAGTGGTGGAGTTGGTTTTTCCCATCAACGTGAAGATCTCTTTGGTCACATGTCTCTCTAAAGGGGCCTCTTCCCAGAGATCCGGAAGGTAACTTCGAATAGGTCTAACGTAGATCCTTCCTCCGGTCACATTTTTACTTCCCGAGAAATCTCCTCGCTCTAAGACGATCACGGTCATTCCCGAATCGGCCAATTCATAGGCACAGGAGAGACCTGCCAATCCGCCACCCACTATAATTACATCCACCTTATCCATCTTTAATTCGCACCACAGTGCATGCCATAAAAAGAACATTATAGATGCTCGTTCATCGTTTTCGAAACTCGTATCGAGTCCCGTCCCCAAGAGACTGGATGCTCGAACTTCGACATTCCAGTTTCGGGGTTCGATGCAAGCTTCTTCACCCTCAACCTAATTTCTTTGTTGATCAGTCGCTGGAAAGGACCCTCTTCAGTTCTTCAGTTAAAGCAGGGACGATCTGAAAGAGGTCCCCAACGATCCCATAGTCTGCATAGTTGAAGATGAGGGCATTTGGATCTGTATCTACAGCGACGATCGTCTTACAAGTACCAATTCCCAGGACATGGTGGATTGCGCCCGAGACACCAAAGGCCATATAAAGTTTGGCAGAGATGTTCTTTCCACTCTTCCCAATTTGATCCTTCACATCTCTCCAGCCTTCGTCCACTACTGCCCGAGTCGTTCCCACAGAACCGTTCAACGCATCAGCCAACCCTTCGATGATCTTAAAATTGTCAGCGCCCTTGATCCCTCTGCCACCAGCTACAACAATGTCGGCTTCTGTAATATCTAACTTCGCTCCAGCTGCTTTCTCCAATCCGATGACTTTCTTCTTAAATGAAGCAGGATCGGCTTGAGCGGAGACTGAAATGATCTGGGCCGATTTGCCAGGATTTCCTTCGAAGATAAAGGTGTTGTTCCTTACTGTGGCTAATTGAGGCTTTGCATCGGAAAAGGTCATCTCCGCAAAGACCTTTCCACCATAGAGAGGACGAGTGGCTACCAGGCGGCCATCCGCTTCGATCGTTAAGCCAGTGCAATCAGGTGCATAGCCAGCCCTAAGGCGCATCGCCAGTCTTGGGAAAAGATCCTTTCCAGTGGAGGTTGCCCCTCCTAAAAGGACGGAGGGCTGATGGTCCGTGACCAGTTGAGCGATGTTTGCTAAATAGGCATCCGATGTATACGGGGCGAGACTTGGATCATCAATCAAATAGATTTTGTCAGCAAAGGGTTTTAGGCTATTTACAGTATCTTGGAGTTCGCTTCCCAGAAGAATGGCCGCAACCCCTTGTCCTGTCTTTTTTGAGAACTCAGCACCAGCTGTGAGAAGCTCAAAAGCAACCCTCCTGACCCTTCCATCCTGTTGCTCTGCAAGAATCCATATTTCGTTCGGCATAACCTACTTCCCTTTGATGATTAAATCCAAATGTCAAAGTTCAAATGTCTATTCAAATCCAAATGTCAAAAATACCAAAATCTAACGGTTTAACTCGGTACGTGATTTAATCTGTAAATTTTGAAATTTGACATTGCCTTTGCTTCATTTGAACTTTGGGCTTTGGCATTTGACATTTATCTATATAACTTTGGCTTCTTCTTTCAGGAGCTTAACGAGTATCCTTACATTCTCCGGAAAATCCTCCTTGATCATCCTCACTTGCGGCCTCTTAGGCGGAGGAGAATACTTCCGCACCTTGGCTGACGGGAGATCGAGGTCAGCTGCACTCAATCCCAAAGCCGCAAGGTCGACCCTCCTAATCTGAGCCTTCATCGCTCTCATCACATTCATGACCAGAGGAATCCGAGGTGTGTTTAAACCCTTCTGGCATGTGAAAAGAACTGGGAAGGGGCAAGAGAGGGTTTCTTTTCCGTTCTCCACCTCTCGGATGACCTTTGCTTCCTTCTTCGGGTCGTCGACCTCAAGACCGATGATTGCATTCACGTGGGGAATCCTCAATAATTCTGCGACTGCAGGGCCGACAATCCCCGCGTCGTCGTCCATTGCCTGCCTTCCAGCCAAGATTAAGTCGTGGGGTTTATCTTTGAGAAAGGCGGCCAAGGCCTTCGCAACCACAAATGGATTGGCCCCTTCTAAGGCAGGGTCAGTGATCTGGATGGCCTCATCCGCACCCATGGCGATACCTCTTCTCAAGGCGTCAACCTTCTTGTTGTCGACGGTCAACACGGTGACCTTTCCTCCAAATTTTTCTTTCAATTTCAAACCCGCTTCGATCGCAATCTCATCGAAAAAATTGGTAAAATATTTATTTTCGATCTCCAATTCAGAGTCTGATTTTACTCTTACGATCGCCTCAGGATCAGGAACCTGCTTGACCAGGACGAAGATCTCCATCATAACTCCCAATGTCAAATGTCAAAACTCAAATGTCAAATCAAACCTAAATTTCAAATTTTAAAAATGTTTTGGAATTTGGGTTTCGACATTGATTTGGCATTTGGATTTTGAAGTTTGGATTTTAATCTTTACAGTAGACCCTTCCCAAATAGTCGCAGAGCACTTCGTGGGTGCCACCGCCGTAAAGCAAGAACTTGGCATCCCTCCAGTACCGTTGCGGAGGATATTCGGTGCAGAAGGCATTTCCTCCATAGATCCTCATCGCCTCTTCGACGGCATAGATACACATCTCTGTGGCATGATATTTGGCCAACATGCACTCGTTGGTGCAGGGAATTTTGTTCTGAATCATCCAGGCACACTTGTAAAGGTAGGTTCGAGAGGCCTCAAACCAGGCCCAGTATTTAGCGAATTTCTCCCGAATCAATTGATATTTGCTGATGGGGTTTCCAAAAGCGATCCGGTTGTTCGCATACTCCCTGGCATCCTCCATGGCCCCTTTGGCAATGGCCAAGGCATTCATTCCAGTCATCACCCGAACTTCGTTGAGAATATCTCCAGCGTATTGAACGCCCTTACCAACTTCCTCACCTAAGAAATTCTCATCAGGGACGAAGACATTGTCAAAGACCAGCTCGCCGGTCACGGAGCAGCGAGATCCCAATTTATGGAGTCTCTGACCCGTGACGAATCCATCACGATCTACTGTCTTCTTTTCAACCAAAAAGAAATTGAGTCCTTTAAGTCCCAATTTCGGATCAACCGTTGCCATGCACGTGCAAAATTCAGCGATCGGTCCATTGGTGATCCACTGTTTTCTTCCGTTGATCCTCCAACCTCCATCCACTTTGGTCGCAAGCGTCCTTGTCCCGCCCAGGTCAGAACCGGACTGGTCTTCGGTAAAGCAGATCGTTCCGATTTTTTCGCCTTTTATCGCCGGTACAAGAATCCTCTGTTTAATGTTCTCACTTCCAAAACGAGCAATAAAGTACGTCCCCATGAGGATTTGCATGGTGGCTGACATGGAAAACCCACAGGACCCTCTTGCTAATTCTTCGTAGAAGATCATTTGGGAAATTGTGTCAGTAGCCATCCCACCATATTTTTCTTCGTGCCTCAGGCCGAGATATCCAAGAGCGGCAAATTCCTTCCAGAGATCCCAGGGGAACTCTTCCTTTTCATCCAATTCCTTCACCCTGGGCATGATCAAACGGTTCACCGCATCCCGTACCATCTGTCTGAAGAATTCTTGCTCTTCAGTAAAGTTGAAATCAAGCGCCATAGATCTTGCTCCTTTCGTCGCAACAGTTCGGAAAAGTAGTCTTATAGTTTCATAGTCAGATAGCCTCACAGTCTTTGACAATGACGACTAACAGACTGGCTAACTATTTGACTAACGATTCAGAACTCCGAATTAACACCTAAATAATGTTCTTCTCCTTGAGCTCCTTCAATTGAGCAGAGTTATATCCCAGAATTCCCCCATAAATCTCCTCATTATGTTCCCCAAATCGAGGAGGAAAACTGAGCATCCGGTTGACCGATTTCAAATAAGGCGTCATGAAGGGAGGAGAGGCAACGGTGATCTCCAATCCCGTTCTTGGATCTTTACTACGAACGAGGTTCGGTTTGACCAGTGGATCCTCCACCACCTCTTCGATCGAATTTACCTTAGATATGGCGATGGTTGCCTTGTTAAAGATATCGATCAATTCTTCGGTTGAAAATTTCTTAGTGATTTGATTGATGGCCCGATTCAGATTATCCACATCTGCAATCCGGCCAGCATTTCGCTCATATTCCTTTTTGTAAAGGGATTCGAAACCGGGGATCTTCGTCATCGTCTCCCATTGCTTATCATTTCCCAAAGCGATATAGGCATAGCCCTCTTTCGTTTCATAGACAGAGACCGGGGCAAAGAATTCATGGGTGTTTCCCCTTCGAGTGATCTTCTTCTTAAAAGTGACGGTATGTGTGATTGCTTGAGTGAGCCAAGAGACCGTGCTTTCGAACATCGAGAGATCAATGCGTGTTCCCTGGCCAGTCACGGCCCTTTTGAAGAGGGCCTTCATCAAAAGACCATACCCATGTTCACTGGCACCCATATCGGGGAGGGGAATGCCCATCACCTGAGGGGTTCCCCCCTTTTCTCCTGTAAGTTCCATCAAACCACCCCGGGCCTGAAGCACAGGATCATAGGCAGCTTCATTACTCTGGGGACCGAAACCGGTCATTCCCAACCAGATGATATTCTCTTTGATCTTTTTGAGCATTTCATACTCAATCCCGAGCTTCGCATAGTTTCTGGGTAGTTGATTTGTCGAGAAGATATCCACTTTCAGTTTCAGGATGAGTTCTCTTAGAATCTTCTGGCCTTCGGAAGTCCCAATGTCGAGTGTCAAAGCTTTCTTTCCTGCATTGATGGACAGATAGTAGGAAAACATCCGGTCCTCTTTCAATACGTCATTGCCAACCTTTCGATTGGGGTCACCGTAAACGGGATGCTCTAAGCGAATCACGTTGGCTCCGTCTTCAGCGAGGCGGAGGGTTAGATAGGGAAGGACAGTGGCCTGCTCCAGACTTAAAACCGTAATATTTCTGAAAAGTTCAATCTCTTGCATCAGATCACCCCCTATGGAAATTTTGGATACTGTATACAAAAAACTATATACCCAAAGCCCCTTACCTTGTCAAGAAAAAACTGTCTTTTGCAATGGATAACTCTCGAAAAAATAATGAAAACTTCAAAATTTATGCTCTGGCCCTCACACTCGGCACGCATCATTTACCCCGCCCCGCAGAAAGCTCCGTGATTTATCACGGGGATGAATGCTGTAAATCCGAAGGGCCCCAATGCCCCGCGTTTTAACGCGGGGACGGGGTTTACTTGAAGTCTGATTTTGGCTTTTGAGATCCCTGAAATAGATCGCCTGTTACCCTATTGAGAGAAGAAGCCCTTCTTGATTTCTGACTTGAAATTTACCCCGTTGTTTCAGAAATATCATTGCCCGAAATCAGCAAATGCTTTCCAAATTTTGGTCATTTCGCTTTGTTTGCATCATTTGTCCAACTACGGGGGTCGATTAAGCCCATGCGGTTGGATCGGTGAGTGACCTTCGCAGTGGCCTCAAGGAGGTCACCGGACTTGCCCGCGGCCCCCGTCTCCCATGGGCCATTTGGTAAATGTTGATGGTGGCGAGGACCTCATCCAATTTTTCTTCTTAATTTTTCGATCAGATCGGGAAAATCATCGTATTCGATTCGGCTGAGCGATTTAATGGTCTCGGGAAGGGGAGAGCCCTTCTTACAAAGGATGGTGATTTCTCTTCCCAGGCCCAGGGCAATGCCAAGCTCGATCAGGATATCCGCCTTTTCACAGTTTGAGAGATCGTAAATGGCGAATTTGGCACGCCGAATCTGATCCATTCGATGATGAATAGACTCCCCTTTCTTGGCGCCCTCAGCACCCAAAATGGGGCTAAGCGCAGTTCCTTCAAAGGCTTTTTGGATGGCTTGAATCGCCTCCGAATCCTGAATTCCAGAAGATATGAAATATTCACCCTTAAGGGAAACCTCTACTGTTTTTGGAGTGGTCTGGAGCTTTTTGAAGAGCGTTCGATCCAAGGTCAATTCTTTGATCGCTGATTGAAGGATATTCTTCGCATTCTCTATGTCTTTTTTAAAGCGTGCCGCATTGATCTTATCGATTTCCGGTGAGGCAAAGGCTTTCACACTTACCTCATGGAATCGAAGGGCCAGGAAATTTTGATAATGGATCGATTTAGAGCTGAAAACCTTCTCCAAAATCGTTTTTGTTTCAGTGTGCCACTGCTTAAAAACCTCGTGGTCAGGATGAAGCTTTGACATCCCCTCCACCCTATTTAACTGCTCCCTAATGAGGTCGATCGGATCCTTTTCCGGCATCTTCCAACCTCCCTTTTTGTCCCCATCTGTCAAACGGGAAAATAGCAGGGGTCAGAGTTAAAGTCAAATTTTTCTTCCACGAAGTAGGAATTGAGGCCTCCATTGACTTTTTTTTTCTGAGGTGTATTATTTTGATACATGGACTGGTCAAAGGAACCTGAACTTAGTTTTGATCCCGCGATTCATCAAAAAGAACTATGCCTTGCGTGGAATACCTTCATTGAAAAAGGGGAGATCGTAAAAGGGGTTGTTCCTTCTCATATCGGCGAATCTTGGA
Source organism: uncultured Syntrophaceae bacterium (assembly GCA_964518775.1). Taxonomy (GTDB): domain Bacteria; phylum Desulfobacterota; class BSN033; order BSN033; family UBA1163; genus JACAEX01. Next base: position 8,148 of record CAZFJD010000008.1, on the reverse strand, counting down.
TAAGGAGTCGAGAAAGAAATGTAGACCCGTTCCATTTTCCTCCTTCGGCCTACCTCGATTTTCAAACCTATGAGAAAATGAAATCTGACCAACAATACCTCGTCTCAATTGCTAAGCCATTTATGGAAAATGTTTATCGGTCACTGGAACAGAGTCGTTATCTTGTTGTCCTGTATAATGCTCAAGGGTATCACCTTTTAAGAATTGGACAGAGGGTTGACTTAGAGAGATCGAAACAATTTACCATCCGAGAAGGCCTTTGCTTTGAGGAGGATAAAGTCGGTACTTGTGGGTTTTCTTTAGTCAAGTGGTTGAGAAGACCGATTCAGATTATCGGTTGCGAGCACTTTTCAGTCCTGCTTCATTATGTTGTAGGATCCTATGCTCCTATTAATGATCCAATTCGAGGAGAATTGATGGGCGTGATTGGGATTACGGGGGCGAGGACCATACCCAATCCCCATACCTTGGGAATAGCCATTGCGGCCAGTACAGCCATTGAGAATTATATCAAACTGGATCAGGCTGGGAGAGTCCTTTCTGTCTACGGAAAGGCACTTCAAACTACAATGAATTCTTTATCCGATGGAATTATACTCATTGATACTGGGGGCAGAATCTATGAGATGAATGCTACTGCAAAAGGAATCTTTGATTTAATGAGAGAAGAAGTGAAGGGTCGACATATTTCTGAGGTCCATCATCTTGCCAATTTGGAAAGTCTGATTATGAATGCGCTGAGATACCAAGATCGGGAAGGGCAGGAGATGGATATTCAAATACAAAATCAGGTCTACTTAGTTAAGGTGCAATTTGCCCGTGGAGAAAAAGAGGATGTGCAAGGGGTGATCATCCAATTAAGAAATTTGAAGAACCTTTCACAGATTGTTCACCATTTAACTTCTGAACAAGCTACATACACTTTTGACACGATGGTCGGATCCAGCCCGAAAAGCCTTGAGATAAGAAATCTTGCTCGATTGGCAGCCCAATCCGATGCCAGTATCATTATTGAGGGAGAGAGCGGGACTGGTAAGGAAGTCTTGGCCCAGGTTATCCACAATGCAGGTTCGAGGAGAAAAGAACCATTTGTCATCATTAACTGCTCTACCATTCCATCAGAATTGATAGAATCCACTCTCTTCGGACATGAAAAGGGAGCCTTCACCGGAGCCACCCACACGCACATCGGTAAGTTTGAATTGGCCGACCGGGGAACTGCTTTCCTTGATGAGATTGCAGAGATGCCGCTTAATATGCAAGCCAAGCTACTGAGAGTTCTGGAAGAGAATAAGATCGAAAGGGTGGGAGGAAAAAAATCTATTCCCATTCATGTGAGAGTGATCACTGCTACTAACCGAGATCTAATAAAAGAGATTAAAGAAAATCGCTTTCGGGAAGATCTATTCTATAGACTCAACGTCTTTCGGATCAAACTCCCACCTCTGAGGGAACGAAAGGAAGAGATATATGAACTGGTACCCGTCTTTGTTCAACAGATCAGCTCACTGCTGAACAAGAGAGTGATAAAGATCTCTGATGGATATTACAAAGCTTTGAATGAGTATGAATGGCCAGGAAACATCAGGGAGCTGAGAAATGCGGTTCAATACTCAATAGCCACTCTGGATGGTCCAATCCTCTCAGAGAGGCACCTGGCCGGTTTTTTCGATCAAACTTCTCGGCAGACGACAATGCATAGGATGAGCGGGATACCGAGTGCATCCTTCCCAATAGCACTCTCAGATTTGGAAAGAAGTGCTATCGAAAAGGTACTGCTTATGACTAAGGGAAACAAATTGAAGGCTTCAAAATTATTAGGGATTAGTCGGGCCACGCTTCATAGAAAATTGAGAAATATGGATCGATCATAGGGTTTTGTTTCATTTTGTTACAATATGTTTTAATATGAAACAGTAACTTAAGGTCAGTCTCAATTCGAACCAATCAGAATCTGAGTATCATTTTTCTACCGTTGTTTTAACCTCCCGATATTTCAAGGTAAACCCCCAAGATAATTCTATACCGTCTCTTGGCATAATCATTGCTGAATAATCTTATCAATTCTAATCAAAGGAAGGCTTTATGAAAGAGTTACTTGTAAGTCGAAATACAGTTTATGACATGATGTATAATTCCATTGTTATGGCGGCCACCTTAATGCCATCGGATGTCAAGAATATCCTATTGGAATATGTCGAAAAGGAGAAATACGAAATTGCAAAACTTCATCTCGAAACGATCATTAAGAATTGCGAATTAGCTGAAAAAGAGGGAAGGCTCATCTGCCCTGATACTGGCTCTCCTCTCTTTTATGTGCGGGCCGGGGACAATGTGAAAATTGAAGGTGGATTTTCAACACTCTATGAAGTAAGCAAAGAGGCCATTAAAAAGGCCACTGCCAATGCCCGCCTTCGGCCCAATATGGTTCATCCCATTACACGGGAAAATCCAGGAACCAATGTGGGTTATTACCTTCCAAAAGTAGAGATCAGATTCGACCCTCAGATCGACTTTATGGATATCATTGCCATTCCTAAAGGTGGAGGTTCAGAAATCTTTGGGACCTTTTATCGAATGATGTATCCTGCCGATGGGAAAAAAGGAATCATGAAATTTATCCTCGATTGTATCAAAGAATCGACCTATGCGGGGAAGACCTGCCCACCCAATGTGATTGGAATTGGGATTGGGGGAACAGCCGATATCTGTATGAAGATCGCTAAAGAAGCGGCTGTACTCCGACCGATTGGAAGCCGTCATCCGGATAAAGAAATTGCTTCTCTGGAGGAGCAGTTGGTTCAGATGGTGAAGGATTCCGGGATTGGACCGATGGGAATGGGAGGATGGTCTGGGATTCTCGATGTTCACATCGAATACGCAGTAACCCATACAGCCGGATTACCCGTAGGTTTCAATGCCCAATGTTCTCTAAGTCGGAGAAAGGTCGCCCGAATCACTTTGGACAATCATATTACTTATAATGATTTTCCTGAATGGAATTATAGATAGGAGAGAAAATTCCAAGGAGTTCCTATGGCCGAGAAATATTTAAAGATTCCTTTGACAGAGGAGGATGTTCGAGGACTGGAAATTGGAGATGTGGTCTTTCTAAATGGCCCCGTCTACACAGGAAGATCTCTGCTTCACATCCGAGCTATTGATCAGAACATTATTCCCTCCATCGATTTCAAGCAGATGAATGTTCTAATGCATATCGGTCCTGTGATGGAAATGGTAGATGATTCATGGAGGCCGGTTTCTATGGCTCCAACCTCCAGTATTCGATTTGAAAAATATGGAGCGGCCATCATCAAGAGGCTCGGTATTCGAGCCATCATCGGTAAGACCACAATGGGGAAGGAGACGATGGAGATGATGAAGCAGTTTGGAGCCGTCCATCTGACTGTCGTCGGAATTATGGGAAATCTTTTGGCGAATCAGGTAAAAAAGGTATTAGGAGTCCATTTTTTGGAAGAGTTAGGTCGAACAGAGGCCACCTGGGTGATGGAACTTGATAAAGGAGGGCCTTTCATTGTTGACATCGATACAAAAGGAAATAATCTCTTTCATCAAATTAATCAAGAAGTCGAGTCCAAGTTTAAGGAATTTTATAAAAAATTCGGAATTCCAGAAGGGTATCAATATACTGATGTCAATGCCTAAATGGAAGAAAGAGGTGACAGATGGAGAATTTTGATTGCAATTGTACTAAATGTGCCATCGTAGAAAAAATATGCCGACTTGAAAGTGGGAAGGGTCCCAAATGGTGTCCAACGAAGACAGGGGAAGACATATTAGCTTCTGCATTGGAGAATTATGAAGATCCAGAGGTTCAGGAATTTGCACGGCTGGCCTCTGTTCAAGAAGGTGCCTGTTATGCCCTTCGGGATGCAAAGCCCTTTGTGATGATTCCTACCAAGAGCAGAGTAGAAGAGTTGATCGAGTTCTCTCAGAGGATGGGCTACAAGAGGTTAGGGATGGCCTTCTGCGGAGGTCTTACACATGAAGCTTCTATTCTCTCAGAGATTTTAGAAAAGCACGGTTTCGAAGTAGTAGCCGTCTCCTGTAAAGTAGGGGGAGTTCCGAAGGAGAGAATTGGAGTAAAGGATGATGAGAAGATCAGGATTGGAGAGTTTGAATCAATGTGTAATCCAATTACACAGGCTAAGTTCTTAAACCAGGCTAAAACTGATTTTAATATCATGTTAGGTCTTTGTATCGGCCACGACTCCCTCTTTCTGAAATATATTGAAGGGCTCACTACTGTCTTTGCCGTGAAGGATCGGGTGACAGGCCACAATCCTATGGCTGCCCTTTATACTTCACGGTCTTATTATCAGAGACTGATAAAGATGGAATTTGGGAGTCCAGAAGAGATGAAGAGTCGACTGGTCTCAGAGAGAGGGGAACGATAGTGGCACTCATTGGAAAGGGAGGAAGAGATGATTCGAAAGGCACCCATTATTGATACGGATGTGTTGGTGGTAGGGGGGGGTGGTGCTGGCATAGTGGCTGCTATTGAATCGGCCAAACACGGTGTGGACGTGACCTTGGCAGTCAAGGGACTCATAGGACACAGTGGGTGCACGCCTGCGGCCCTGGGCGGTATAGCTGGATTTGGGGTGAGGGATCCCAGAGATTCGTGGTGGGAACATTTTAAGGACACGGTGATAGGTGGCTCCTTCCTGAATGATCAGGCCGTGGTAGAGGTTTTCGTCAAAGAAGCGCCTATGGCCCTTTTCGCCCTCGAGGATTGGGGATGCATTTGGGATAGGGACGACGATGGAGGTCCTTACCTGCGCCAATTTGGAGGTCATACCTATCGCCGCTCGGTGAGCAGTGGGGACAGAAGTGGCTCAGAGATGATAAAGGGCCTAAAGGGGAAACTGGTCAGGTCTCCTGTAAGAGTACTCGATGAGACGAATGTAACCAGGCTCCTAACCAATAAGTCCGGGGAGATCGTTGGAGCTACCGCGGTCAGCGTCCGAGATGGCAAGTTCATTGTCTTCAAGGCCAAATCTGTAATCTTGGCCACAGGTGGTATGGGAAGGGTTTTTCCCTTGGCCTATACGGGAGACTGGAACGTAGGCGACGGATATTATATGGCCATGTTGGCTGGAGCCAGGGTGGTTGACTTGGAGATGCTCCAGTGGCATCCGACAGGGATCTGGTGGCCCCCAGGCTTGAGAGGCATGGCTGGTAGCGAGGCCCTCCGGTCTGAAGGGGGAAGGCTATATAATAAATACGGCGAGCGATTCATGATCAAGTACTCCCCTGAGTGGTTAGAAGTGGCTACCAGGGATTTCGTCTCGAGAAGTATCTACAAGGAATACAAGGCCGGTAATGCTACTGAGAAAGGTGGTGTCTACCTGAGTCTCACTCACGTCCCACCTGAGATCATCGAGAAGAGGCTGCCTTCAATGTTTTCGAACATCAAGAGTGTTGGCATAGATATAAGAACCGAACCCTTTGAGATAACGCCGGCAGCCCACTACACCGATGGTGGCGTGGCGGTAAATGTCATGTTTGAATCTGAGGATATCTCCGGTTTATATGCCGCTGGTGAGGCCGCCGGGGGGATTCACGGCGGGAATAGGCTGGGTTCTAATTCTCTTCCTGACCTCATGGTTACTGGCACCAGAGCGGGCCAGGCTGCCTCGATGAGGGCGATTAGGCTAAAGAAGATGGACCGAGTATCGAGGATTCCCTGGAATCAGGTTGAGGATGAAAGAGAGCGCGTCTTCGCCCCTCTGGAAAGAGGGAATGGTATTAACCCTCTGGAGCTAAGGGATAGACACCTGGACCTTATGTGGAAGTATGTCAGTGTCATAAGGGATGGTAAGGGTCTGGAGACAGCGGTTGCGGAGATGGATGCTATGTGGGCTCAGGAGTTGCCTAAGGTGAGTGTGAGTGACAGGTCGAAGACCTGGAACTACGAGTGGCTGGAGGCCCTGGATCTTTATCCAAGGCTTTTTACGAGTCAGGCGATGGCCTTATCAGCGTTGCTGAGGACGGAGAGCCGGGCCAACCACTACAGGGAGGATTACCCGGAGACCGACAACAGGAACTGGCTGAAAAATATTGTGGTTTCCTTTGACCCTTCAGGATCAAGCCTGTCTAAGATGATCAAGACTTCCACAAGACCAGTTCGGGTAACTCTGTTCACGCCTGGCGAGGCAGGGCTACCTGGCCTAACAGGATAGAAGAGATGAGGTGAGGACTATGAGCGACAGAGATGAGAACCAAGCAGTGAAACTTACGGTATTCCGGTTCAATCCCGAGACGGACAAAGAACCCAGGTACGAAACCTATGAGGCTGAGTGGGTACCCAGCCTTACTGCTCATATGGCTTTAACTTACATAAACAGGCACAGCCGAGCCAACGTCGCTTTCAGGAGGGGGTGCAGAGAGGCCGGTTGCGGTGTTTGCACCATCATGGTAAACGGTGTCCCGGAGTTAGCCTGTCGTGTTGTGGTGCGTGACGGGGATGTCCTCGAGCCCCTTGGAGGATACCCTGTGGTCAGGGATTTAGTCATCGAGAGGACCCCACAGACAACCGAGATGTTTCGAAAGATCAAATACGGTCGAGAGGGCAAGCCCATAGGTTTTGTGCCGGCTAAACCTGAGGAGATGAGCGTCTCCAGGGCATTGACCATCTGCGCGGACTGTCATGGCTGCAATACCATCTGCCCCCCCTGGTTGGAAACACCAGATGCGTTCATCGGGCCCATATATCTGGTGAATATTATAAGAGCCATGTTCAATCCCCTCGAAGAGTATGACAGGGTTGCTCAGGCCGTCGAGATGGGACTTTATAACTGTACGATGTGCCGTGCCTGCACTCTTTCCTGTCCTAAGGATATAGAGATAGCTGAAGGTGTCATCCGAGCCAGAGAGCGTGCGGTGAAGGCAGATGTCCTTCCCAATGAAGTGAGAAAGATACGTCGTAATATCATGGAAGCAGATAGTCTGTTTGGGGGAAACAAGAAGAATCTTGCTTCCTGGGCGGCTCAATTAGGAATGTCAAAGTCCGGTAAGACCCTGTTTTTCTCTTCCTGTGAGTATTCAGCCACGGAAGACGGGAGGAGGATCCTAACCTTGATAGCAGAGATGCTCCGAAAGGCAGGGGTCAGCCTTTCCTATCTATATGACGAAGAGCCGTGTTGTGGGGGTCCGTTGTACTTTTACGGTTTCCATGATGAGTTTAAAGAAAAAGCCGCTAAGACACGGAAGATGCTTAAAGAAAAGGGTGTAGAGGAAATAATAACCCCAAGTCCGGTTTGTACCTACACCTTTAAAGAACTCTACCCCAAATATGCAGGAGACTCCAGTATCAGGGTTAGAACCGTGCTTGAAGTTATTTTAGAGAAGATCAGGTCAAGAGAAATCCTTCCAAAAAGCATTGGGAGCAAGAAGGTGGTCTTCCACGATCCACCTTTTCTGGCGAGGTTCCTTGACATGATCCGTGAACCCAGGGAAGTTTTGAGCAGTATTTCTGGCGTCAGCCTCGTGGAGCCAAAATATTACTGGGGTGCCAATACAATGGGGGATGGGGATATGGCAACTTCAGAGGAGGTTAACTCCATGATAGCTCGGGCTCGATTAAAGCAGCTTGTGGACTGTGGCGCTGACACCATCGTAACCGCCAGCGCCTCCGACTTATCCAAACTGAAGAAGGCTGCCCAGAGTTTGGGCAAAAAGGATATGGAGATCGTGGACATCGTCGAGTTTGTGGCTCGATCACTGGAGGTGTGATGGAAACATCAGAGAAGGTAATCGGCAGTAAATACCAGCCGCCAAGCTACGGCAAAGAGATCATCCTAACCCTTATCGAGGATGTGGATGGCGACCTCGGCAAAGGTGTATGCCGGCTCGACCCCAAGGCTCGGGCAGAGCTGGGAGTTGAGGTAGGGGACTTTGTGGAGGTAATAGGTCCGAGGACGCTGAAGTATAGAGTGGAGAGGCTGGAGGGGATCAGCGGTAAGGAAAAGTCCATAACCATAAGCAAAGACCTGCGGGAGAACATCCCTTTCTCAGTGGGTGTGAAGGTCTTCGTCAGAAAGTCTATAAAATAGGCAATCCTTCATGACGGCTACGTCATCCTCGAACAATGAATATACCCCTCCCCCTCGAGGGGGGAGGGTG
>CAZFJD010000007.1:0-24083 GCA_964518775.1 uncultured Syntrophaceae bacterium | reverse complement strand
TATAAGATTTTCTCCGACATCCCTGCCCTGTACCATGTTAGGTTCAGGGCCTGCCCTATTCTGAGAAGTTTCCCCTGAAGAGTGAGGCATTACTACAACTCACAGATTTGTAGGGCCTTCGTTTGACGATTTGTGGTAAAATATTATGAGGAGGTGTGCCTTCGTTTTCATCGGCGGGGTTTTACCCAAAAAGGTCCAAGTAGATGAGCAGCCCCGGATCTGCCCGAGTTGTGGCCTGCCCTCTGCTCGACTCAAGCGGCTGGACCACTACGTTAGCCTCTTTTTTATCCCTTTATTCCCGATCAAGCGTGGGACAGAACGCTTCCTTGAGTGTAGCCGTTGCGGCAGAGTTTTTGAGGAGACTGGTAGACCTCAACCAACTCCATTCCAGGCCAAGCCCAAGTTTCGGATCTGCTCCAACTGCGGCGAGCAAATTTCCTCAGACTTTAACTTTTGTCCGTATTGCGGAAGCAAGATCTGATGGAGGAAAGACCCAAGGTCTCTATTCCGCTGAAAGGAGTGCGGCGATGAAAAAATATATCAGGAAGGTTTTGGCTGGACTCGGACTGATCAGTCTATTTTTCTGGACCCTCTCGTGTGCGGTCAATCCGGTCACCGGGAAACAGGAGTTCATGCTTTTGAGCGAAACGGACGAGATCCAGCTTGGCCGTCAAACAGACAACCAGGTAGTTCAGGAGTACGGAATGTATGAAGATGCAAGGTTGACCGCCTATCTTAGCGACATTTGCCAGCGTCTGGGCAAGATCTCTCACCGACCCAATCTGACTTACCATTTCAAACTTCTTGACGTATCAGTGGTCAACGCCTTTGCCGTGCCCGGAGGATATATCTATCTCACCCGGGGCATCTTAGGCAGCCTCAATAGCGAGGCCGAGTTGGCTGGCGTGCTTGGACACGAGATTGGCCATATCGCAGCACGTCATTCTGCAAGACAATACAGCCAAGCTCAACTCGCTCAACTGGGATTAGGCGTGGGAATGATCTTTGCTGAAAAAGCCCCTGTCTTATCGGAATTAGCCCAGTTGGGTGTGGGGATGCTCTTTCTCCGGTTCAGTAGAGACAATGAGAGGCAAGCGGATGACCTCGGCGTGGAATATTCGAGCAAGGCAGGCTACGACGCCAGCCAGTTAGCCAGTTTTTTTGAAACCCTGGAACGAATGAACCCAGGCTCAGATCGAAGCGGACTGCCAAGCTGGTTTTCCACACACCCAAGTCCGGAAGACCGGTTGCAGGCTGTTCGGATCCGTGCAAAAGATTGGCAACAAAAACTTGGGATCCCGGACTTGAAACTGAATCGTGAACCATACCTCAGAGCGATCGACGGTCTTGTATTTGGAGATGATCCTCGGCAAGGATATGTCTCCGATCATGTATTCTACCATCCGGACCTTCGTTTCCAATTCCCTGTACCCGTTAATTGGAAACTGAAAAACACGCCATCCCGTGTGCAAATGGTGAGTGAGAAGGAGGACGCTATCCTCCTCTTCTCCCTCGCTGCTGGCCGATCATCCAGCGAGGCTGCCAGGAGCTTTGTGAGCAAGACAGGTGCTGCCGTGATCAGGTCTGAGGCGACTCTCGTGAACGGATTACCTTCGCATCGATTGCTCTCAGACGTTCAGAGCCAGGGCGGAGTGATCCGTGTGATTTCTTACTTTATCCAGAAAGAGAGTCGCGTCTTTGCCTTCCACGGCTTCTCGCCCCGCAATCTCTTTCCAAGGTATGAGAACCTCTTCGATCGTCATATGCGACAGTTCAAAGAGCTTTCAGATCCGAAAAGGATCAATGTCAAGCCGGATCGCATCCGAATTCGTCCTGCAGGATCTTCTGACAGTTTGGAGAATGTCCTCAGGTCTTTCGGTGTTCCGAATGAAAAACTGAAGGAGGCAGCCTTGCTCAATGGGCGTCACTTAAATGATATGATCCCTGCAAACACCATGCTCAAGGTAGTCGAGAGGGGCCGTTGACCCCTCAGGCAGGCCAGCACTGTCTTCCACCATCGACGCGGAGGACTTGGCCAGTGATGAAAGAAGCTCCCTCGGAGACTAAGAATTCAACCGTCCTGGCCACTTCCATTGGTCTTCCGTAACGATTCAGAGTTCCGTCCTCAACGAACATGCTGGGATCGGTGCGGCGGCTCGCAACAAAACGGGGTGTCACGATCTCTCCAGGAGCAACGACATTGACCGTCACGTTGTAAGGTCGAAGCATCATGGCCAGACAGCGTGAGTATTCATGGACAGCGGCCTTGGCGGTCGCATAGATTGCCGATTCCTCAACCCCTCGCAGGCCAGCGATGCTCCCGATATTGATGATCCTTCCAGCCTTACGCTCCATCATCTCCGGAGCAACCTCGCGGCAAACTAAGATGCAGGTCATGAGATTGCGATCGAGCACAGACCGAATGTCTTCATACGAGATAAAGACAGGATCATTCCTCGGAGGCTTACCGCCCATTGGTCCGCTCGTTCCCTGAGCCCCAATATCACCGCCCGAACAATTGACTAAGAAGTCGATGCGACCAAAGGTGGTCCTGATCTCTTGAGTGAGGGCCTTAACAACTCCTTCATCTGCAAGGTTTCCATGAACCGGAAGGATTTTGACCTTGTGCTCGTTCGCAATGGATTGAGCCACTGCTTCAAGGGAGTCCCCTTCGTTGAAAGCACGGGTTGAAAAGGGTGTGGTCCCGTGGATCGCCACAGAGGCACCAAGACTAGCCAAGTGCGTGGCGATCACCCGACCGATCCCCCTTGAAGACCCTGTCACCCAAGCAATCCTTCCTCTTAGATGCTGACCCATCTCCCTCATAGCATCACCTCTCCAATACCGCACGGCTGATCAAGTAGCGTTTCATTTTCTCAAAATCGATCATCCCTTTTGACGTTAGCTTGAAAAGAGCTAAACTGCCGAGACCATCCAGATTGACCCGTTCGGCGGCGCCAAGCCCTGTCTTTTGAGGTGCAGTAAAGAAGCGCCGCTCGGGGTCAACCCTGAGCAAGCCCAAGCCTTCAAGCCGGGGAGTCGGATGAATAGTTGGATGTTATCAGGCCATCTGAACATTTGTCAATGGAGTGTACATTCTTGGGCATCATGCAATCAGTTCCTACCTCAAGGAATTCTGGCCCAAATCGTCTTTATCGCGATGACCTGTTCGATCTACAAAAGGGATGGAAATTAATAGTTGAATTCGTTTGGATCATAATCCATAATAAATTAAGGAGGTACGTATGAAAAAAGCTTACTTGGCCTTTACTTTTGCTGTTCTCATGGCCTTTGCTCTCCCTGCGTACGCGGATCAACCAGCAGAGGAGATACTTAAAGCGATCGTTAAAATACGATCCCTCATCCCCAAGGAGGCATTCACGGCTCGCACACTTGGAATGGAACGAGAAGGGAGTGGTGTGCTCATCGATGCAAAGGGCCATATCCTCACGATCGGTTACCTCATCGCAGAAGCGGAAAGCATCGAGGTCACCGGGCCAGATGGCAAGCCGGTTGGCGCAACGTTCGTTGGTTACGATTACTCCACTGGTTTTGGTCTTCTCCGAACGCACAAACCTCTGAATGTGTCGCCGATCAAGATCGGTCAATCTTCGGAAGTGAAAGAAGGTGATCCGATCATCGTGGCAGGTCATGGAGGTGAAGATTCGGTTCAGGTCGGCCGTGTCATTTCTCGGAAGGAGTTCGCAGGCTACTGGGAGTATCTTATCAACGATGCCATATTCACTTCTCCTCCTTATGCCAATTTTGGCGGTGCAGCCCTGATCGATCGCAATGGCCGACTCGTAGGGATCGGATCTCTCTTCACACAGATCATGATCCAAGGGTTTGGTTCCATTCCCTCTAATATGTTTGTCCCCATCGACCTTCTCCATCCCATTCTTTCCGATCTGATCACAAGGGGACGTTCTCGTGAGGCGCCGCGACCCTGGTTAGGTCTCAATTCGGAAGAGGCGCATGGTCGTGTCTTTGTCATTCGCGTCACTCCTGGAGTTCCCGCCGAAAGAGCGGGGCTACAACCCGGCGATCTCATCCTCACAGTGAAGGGAGAGGCGGTCAAGGGGCTTGGTGACTTTTATCGCAAGGTTTGGGCCCTTGGTAACGCAGGGGTTGAGGTTCCTCTGGGTATCCTCCGGGGAACCGAGATCCGTAGCATCACCGTGCGCTCAGCAGACCGTTATCAGTTTCTAATGCTTGCGCCAAAAAAGATCTTATAAATGGGTAATGCTCTTCTGTCCATCGACGCAGTGATGCTTTCTTCCTGATCTTAACCCAATGATATCTATGAAAGGAGGGCTGCCTAACCTTGCTACCATTCCGATTGAACGGAGAGACAAAAATTGGCGCCACTTTCCTCTTCACCCTTTTAGCACTATTCCTCTTTCCCTCGCTTTCAATGACCCAAACAAAACCGATTAGCTTTGCCATTCCATTTCCGGAGCTCACTTTTAGACAATCCCTTTCCAAAGAAGAGCAGACCTATCTGGGCATACCGAGAAAGACAAGCTTTCTCTTTAACGAGATCGAAGGGTCTTTAATCTTAATTGAATTCCTGAGCACCTATTGCGTGAGTTGCCAGAGACAGATGCCAATTTTCAATGAGGTCTACGCATCGATCGAAAAAGATCCCAAGCTGAAGAGAAAGGTGAAAATGATCGGCATTGCTGCCGGCAACAATCTGAAAGAAGTAGACCACTTCAAGAAGGAGCATAAAGTTCCCTATCCTATCCTGGCCGATCCCAAATTTGATGCTCATATGGCAGTGGGTGGTCCTCGGACCCCTTTTACGATATGGGTGAGGAGGGATCCTCAAGAGAAAGCTCTTGTCGTGAGCACCCATCTTGGTTTGATCGATTCAGAAAAGAATGTTCTGGAGGAGACCAAGGCTGTTCTCCAGTATGATTTGGCCCTGCTGAAGCCAAAGAAAGGGACGATCTATGAGGGCGATGCCTTGATGCCTCCTCTCAAAGAGGAAGAGTTGGTGGCAAAAGCGAAGGAAGGGATGGAGGCCTCTGGAGGAAAAGTCATTCAAATTGAAAAGATAGCTCTGAAGGATCGCGATTGGATCTACGTGGGGAAGGTGGATTTTGGAAAACACCAGGAGAATCTCTTTTCAAAACTGGCAAGCAGGCGGGCTGTCTGCGACATCTGCCACGACACCTTCTTCATCTATACCTTTGATGCTGAGGGAAAGGTGATCGAAATCATCCCCGTTCAACTCACCAAGGTTGGGAATCAAAAATGGACAGAGGAGGATGTAAAAAAATTGAGAAGCCGCACTGTAGGAAGATCGATCCTCAACCCTCTCGCATTCGACCCTTCTTTGGATTCTGTCTCTGGAGCCACCATCACCGCCGTGCTCATCTTCGATAGTCTGGATAAGACAAAAGAGGTTTATGAGAAGTTAAAGAAGCAGGGATATATCCAAAAAAAATAGCTGGCCACCGCCTTCCTTTTCTCTTATTTTCTCCTCTCCGATTTTTCATCCGCAAACAATTCCACGTCATTTCGATATGGCGCAGATCTCTTTTCTCTTAGCTTTGAGAGGCGGCCTCCATGAAAATTATCTTGACAATAAAAATTATTAACTTATACTAATTATAAATTATGAAAGAGAACATTGAAAAGCTGCGGGGCAGAGGGCTAAAGGTCACACCACAGCGTCTCGCCATCCTGGAGATCTTTAAACGGGATCGGACTCATCCTTCAGCCGAAAAGATATATAAGAAAATATCGGGAAAATATCCTGGAATGTCTTTCGCCACCGTTTACAATACCCTCTCAAAACTGGTCGAGACCGGAGAAATTCAGGAATTGGATATCGACCCGGATAAGAAAAGGTTCGATCCCTACACTCCCATGCACTACCACTTTTACTGCAAGCGTTGCAAAAAAGTGTACGATATCGATTATGGTGGTTCTTTCGCTCCAGATATAAAAAAGATAAGGGGACACCAAATCGACTCGATACAACTCAATTTTAAAGGAGTGTGTGAGGACTGCATCCACCAAAGGGGAGGACGGAGACCATGAAATCATTCATCTTAAACCGACGCCAGTTTTTCTTCCTTTCAGGGATTTCCGGAATAGATCTTCTGTTCGATAACCGGAGGATCGCACTTGCGAGAACAGAAAAGGAGGCAACGATGACATACCATGCAAGAGATTACAATCAACTATTAGGGATGGAGGGATTCAGTGATACCCTTTTGAAAAACCATTTTACTCTCTATCAGGGCTATGTCACCCATACCAATAAGTTGATGGATGCTCTCCATCAACTGCTGAAAGAAGGAAAGACCGGAACCCCGGAATATGCTGAGCTCAAAAGAAGGTTTGGATGGGAATTCAATGGAATGAGGCTTCATGAATACTATTTCGAGAATCTCGGAGGGAAAGACAGCATTAACAAAACTGGAAAACTTTATCAAAAACTTGTTGAATCTTTTGGGAGTTATGAGCGGTGGGAGAAAGATTTCAAAGCAACAGGGGCCATGAGGGGCATTGGTTGGGCCATACTCTACCAAGATGTCCTCAGCGGAAAGTTCTTTAACTTCTGGATCCACGAGCATGACGTGGGGCATCCATCGGGTGGGATGCCCATCCTCATCATGGATTTGTTTGAACATGCCTTTATGATCGACTATGGTCTTATGAGAGCCGATTACATCGAAGCCTTCTTTAAAAACATCAACTGGACAGCAGTGGAAAAGAGGCTTCTCCTCCATAAAGGGTGAGAAGGTGTGAAAAAACCTTCTAAGGCGTTCTCTTGAAGAGATGGGAGCGAAAATTGAAGGTCCGCACAGCCCATCCGTGCGGTCCCAAATCTGTCTAATTTAAAGGATGATCTGGGATGAGGAAACTAAGAAATCGAATAGAAAGAGGTCCCAGGCGACGTGTCTGGTTCCTCTTCTTTTTCTTCCTTCTGATCCTCTATCCAATTCCTTCCAATCCGTCCAACCTGTTAAAGTATCATCAGGTCTTAATGGGGACGGTGGCTGAAATCACCTTCGTTGGCGAGCATGAAGAGTCCACACGAAAAGTAGCCCTTCAGGCCTTCCAGGAAATCCGACGCATTGAACAATTCATGAGCCCTTGGATCGAGTCGAGCGATGTGACTCGCATCAACCGATCTGCCGGAAACAAATGGGTGAAAATCTCCCATGAGACTCTCGAAGTGATCCGAAAGGCACAGGAGATCTCCGAACTCTCGGCTGGCCGATTCGATATTACGGTTGGGCCCCTCACCCAACTCTGGCGGAATGCAAGGGAGAAAGGATTTCCTCCGTCGGCCGAAGACTTGAAACAAAAGTTGGATTTGGTGAATTTTAAGAACATGATGATTGATCAGGAAGGAAGGGTTTTTCTGAAAAAGAGAGGAATGGCCATTGATTTAGGAGGCATCGCCAAAGGATATGCGGTGGACAAGGCCTTTGAACTCCTAAAGGCCCTCGGATACAAAAATCTAATCGTCAACGCAGGCGGAGATTTAAGAACAGGAGGATCGAAACTCGATCAGCCCTGGGCCATTGGGATTCAGAATCCGAGATCATCGCAAAAGATCATGGCCACGATCTCGGTCTCTGATTCAGCCATTGCCACCTCCGGAGATTATGAAAAATTCTTCATCCACCAGGGGAAACGATATCACCATATCCTCAACCCGAGAGATGGTCTCCCTGCAGAGGAATGCCAGAGCGTCACCATTCTCTGTCAAGAAGGGATGATGGCAGATGCACTGGCCACCGCCGTCTTTGTCCTGGGTCCTACGAAAGGTTATACCCTCTGTCAAAAGCTCAAAGGCGTGGACTGCCTCATTGTAGACAAGGAAGGAAAACTTACGATCTCGCCCCGCCTGAAAAGGAGAATCTCATTCCATTAAAAGAAAAAATCTAATAAGGCAAGATGATCTTCGATAAAGGCGTCGTTTGCGATTTCTCTGTTCTTGTAAGCGATAAATTTAATGCCGGAGGATTGAGCAGTCTGTTGGTCTACCTCAGAATCCCCGACGAAAACAGTTTCCTCTTTATTCAAGTTGAATTTTTGAAGGATTTTCTCAATCGACTCAGGACGAGGTTTAGGGTTTGCCACATCGAGAGCCGTGACAACCATGTCAAAGAAAGGCCAGAGATGAAACCGCTCCATGATGTGTTTCATCGATGTCGTCCGGTTCGTGTTGATGGCCCTGAGGATTCCTTTCGCCTTTAACAGATTCAGGGTTTGAAGGAGGTACGGCTCCATCTTTAAGTAGACGATATACTCCCTCAGATCGATCTTTTTGAGCGATTCTAAAGCCCTCTTTTCCAGCTCATCTTCCTGTCCAAAGATGAAGTGGATCGCCTCATAAACCGTGTGCGTATGAACGTATTTGATCTCTTCTTCTCTTAAAGGAACTCTCCCAACCGCGGCACAGAGGTCATTATAAAGTCTCATGTTTGCCTCGATGGAATCGAAGAGAACCCCGTCACAGTCGTAGATCACACAACGGATCTTCCATTTTGAGATCTGAACATCCATATCGTCATCGCTAAAGAATCACTTCATGACCTACAAAGACCAGCCCTTCCCTGATTTGCCCATCCATGTAATGAAAGATCTTACACTCATCATTTCTCTGAATCAGATAGACGCAGTCATTGGTCTGTTCGATCCTCAGAACCTTCTCCAGTGGAAGCTCTAAAAGCATTCCGATCAATAATCGATTGACAACTCGATGACCTATAATCAGGATCTCTTGGTCTTTGTGATCTTGAAGTAATCTCTCCACAAAAGGTTTAACCCGATTTCCAACATCGGTATAATTTTCAGCCTCGGGGATGCGATAGGTGAACCGATTATCTTTGAACCGTTCCCATTCCCTCTTCAATGCTTCATCGAAATGATAAAGAAGCTTCCCTTCCAAAATTCCAAAGGCGATCTCATCCAACTCAGGCTGTTGTTGAATTGGAAGATTGAGATACTCTGCGATGGGCTGCGCGGTGAGGATCGCCCTCTGTAGGGTACTTGTGTAGATGGCTGAGATGGGCCTGCCCTTTATCTGTCCGAGCAGGGCTAAGCTCTGTTCATATCCCTTTGGGCTGAGTCCGGGATCGCTCCGTCCCTGTATCCGCCCCTCCACATTCCAGGTTGTTTCCCCATGTCGCGCAACGTAGATCTTGATCATATCCAATTAGATTTTCCTTAAGGCGGAATCACAGGCCTCGACCGTCCGATCCAGATCTTTTTGGGTATGGGCGAGGGAGAGAAACCAGGCCTCAAATTGGGAGGGTGGGAGATAGATACCCTCCTTCATCATTTCCATAAAGAATTGGGCAAATCGGTTTGTATCGCTCATCTTTGCTGTGCGATAATCCCTGACCGGACCTTCTGTAAAGAACAGGGTAAACATCCCTGTGGTATGGTTAATACAAAGAGGTATCCCCTTTTCTTCAGCGCTTATTGAAATGTTCTCTACGAGGTACGACGTCTTTCTCTCTAAGTCCTGATATACCTTTTTTGACCTTAACAGTTCCAATGTCTCAAGCCCTGCGGTCATGGCAAGGGGATTTCCAGACAGCGTTCCCGCCTGATAGACCCCTCCCAAAGGCGACACCTTCTCCATAATCCTCTCCTTGCCCCCGTAGGCGCCCACTGGAAGACCGCCACCGATGATCTTTCCAAGGCACGTAAGATCTGCCTTGATCCCGTAAAGCTCCTGGGCACCTCCATAGGCGACACGAAAGCCGGTGATCACCTCATCGAAGAGGAGGAGAATTCCCTCCTCATCGCAGATCTTTCTCAGGCCTTCCAAAAATCCTCTTTCCGGCAAAACCACTCCCATATTGCCTGCAATGGGCTCCACAATGATGCAAGCGATCTGACCTGGATATTGGCTCACGAGAACCTTTACACTTTCTAAATCATTATAGATGGCCGTTAAAGTATGTTTGGCTAAATCCTCTGGAACACCAAGACTGTCTGGAATGCCAAAGGTTATGGCACCGGAGCCTGCCTTAACGAGCAGGCTGTCTCCATGACCGTGGTAACATCCTTCGAACTTGAGGATCTTATCCCTCCCCGTATATCCCCTTGCCACTCGAATCGCACTCATCACTGCCTCTGTACCGGAGCTGACCATCCTTACCAGTTCCATCGAGACAAAGGCTTTCTTCACTTTGATGGCCAGTTCGACCTCCAGAGGCGTGGGTGCACCAAAGCTTGTCCCCTTTGGCCCCATCTTTTTCAGTGCCGTCACAACCTTCGGATGGGCGTGGCCCAATATCATCGGTCCCCAAGAACCCACATAGTCAATATATTCATTTCCATCCACATCCCAAATCCTCGGCCCTTTCGCACGATCGATAAAGGTGGGCGGAATACCGATCGCTTTGAAGGCCCTGACGGGACTGTTCACGCCTCCTGGAATCATTCCGAGTGCCCTGCGGTAGAGTTCGATCGATTTCCTCCTTTTCATCTCTAATCCTCCAATCATTCCCCAACCACCCCATTGCTCAGAGTCCCAATTCCTTCGATGACCACATCGATCCTATCGCCGATCGCCATCGGACCGATACCAGAGGGTGTGCCTGTGGCAATTACATCCCCTGGAAGAAGGGTCATGATATGAGAAATGAAACTCACCAGCTGCTGAGGTCCGAAGATGAGGTTCTTCGTATTGGAATGCTGACGCCTCTCACCATTGAGGTAGGACGATATCTCCAAACCATGGGGATCGATATCTGTCACAATCCATGGGCCAATCGGAGCAAAGGTATCAAACCCCTTTGACCTTGTCCACTGCTTATCCTTTGATTGAAGGTCTCTGGCAGTTACATCATTAACGCACGTATATCCAAGGATATATTCAGCCGCCTTCTCCTCTGGGACAGCTTTTGCCGTCTTTCCAATAACCACACCCAACTCAGCCTCAAAGTCCACCTGTTTCGACATCTTAGGATAGACGATTGGATCTCCTGGGCCGATGACGGAGGTTGCCGGCTTTAGAAAGAGGAGAGGTTCGTCAGGAAGTTTCGCCTTCGCCTCTTCCGCATGGTCACGATAGTTCAAACCCAATGCGACGATCTTCGATGGAAGACAAGGTGAAAGGAGTTTCACCTCTCTCATTTTTTTTATCCTGGAGGTCAGGTGAAAATGGCCAAAGGGATCTCCATCCATTTCACGAATTGTATCCCCTTCGATCACTCCCGATTTCGCAACATCGCCTTCAACGTAACGAACGATTTTCATTCGACCTCCATTTAGAGAAAATTGCCAAAATACAATTTTAGTAATTAAGTTATTTGGTTATTGAGTCATTCAATGACTTAATGACTAATGACTCAGTTACTCCATTTACTTACCTCAACCCCAATACGTCCTGCATGTCGTAAAGGCCATTGGGCTGCTTCACCACCCAAAGGGCTGCTCTGACCGCTCCCCGCGCAAAGTTGTCCCGACTGTGAGCGCGGTGAGTGATCTCCAGCCGTTCACCGATCCCTCCGAAGAGGACAGTGTGGTCCCCTACGATGTCTCCAGCGCGAATCACCTGCATCCCAATCTCATCCTTCGTCCTTTCGCCCACCATGCCCTTTCTTCCATAAACGCCAACCTGGCCGAAATCCCTTCCGACGGCCTTGGCAATCAACTCTCCCAATTTCACCGCGGTACCACTGGGAGAATCCTTTTTCAGACGGTGATGAGCTTCCAGGATTTCGATATCATACTCCGGACCCAGCACTCGAGCAATCTCCTGAACGATGCGAAACATCACATTCATCCCAACGCTCATATTCGGTGCCATGACACACCGAGCGCCCTTTGAGAGTTCCTTCACCCGATTCATCTGCTCCGGACCCAAACCAGTGGTACCGATGACGATGGCCAGACCTGTCTTGTGAGCAAACTCCAAACTTTCTAAGGAGGCCTGAGGATTACTGAAGTTGATGATCACATCTCCTCCCTCCTTCTGCAGGGTTGCCTCCAATGGAACTCCCAACTTTCCAAGACCAATGACCTCTCCAATATCCTTTCCAATGGATGGATGGTCGGGTCGTTCAATCGCTCGAAAGAGTTTAATCGACGGAGATTCTTGGATGATGTGAATCGTGCGGCCCCCCATCTTTCCGGCCGCTCCAACGACAATCGCTTTAATCCCCTCTTTCATTGGTAAGCCTCCTCCCACATCTCAGCTTCATAGATCATGTGCACCTCTCCCCCAAAAAAGACCCTCTTCACCTCCTGGCCCTCAATCTCAAAATGTACAGTGAGAATCTCCTCTCCCCAGGTCTTGATCGAAACCGGCGACTTTACCAATCCCTTAAAGGCTGCAATCAAAGCTGAGGCCACTGCCCCAGTGCCACAGGCCAAGGTCTCATCTTCCACGCCTCGCTCATAGGTTCGAATGGATAGTCGAGAGTGATTCTCCAACCGGACAAAATTTGCATTGGTCCCGGCCGGTGCGAAATGGGGATGGTATCGAATCGCCTTCCCCAGCCGAACCACATCCGTCCTTTCGAGATTTTCCAAAAAGATAACGGCATGAGGAACTCCGGTGTTGATGCTCGAGAGGATCTGTTCTTTATCTTCGATGAAAATGGCCTCATCGAGCTTAAGGCCATAGGGCTTGGTCATTTGAAGCTTCACCCTCTTCCCGTCAACCTGGGCAGAGAGTATCCCGGCCAGGGTCTCAAACGTGAGGGATGCGCCTGCGATTCCTTTCAAATAGGCGAAGCGGGCCGCGCATCGACCTCCGTTTCCACACATCTCCGCTTCGCTTCCATCTGCATTGAAGAACCGCCATTTGAAATCTGCCCTCTCCGATCCTTCGATCAGGATGAGGCCATCTGCGCCAACAGAAACTCTTCTCTGACAGACCCTCCTGGCAAATCCTTTCATCTGGTCTTCAGCCAGGATGGGGTTTCGATGATCAACGAGGATGAAGTCGTTTCCGCTTCCACTCATCTTCGTGAATGGAATCCCCATGGCGCCTCCGGCTTAAAACAAGTTCAAATATCGAATGCCAAAGGTCAAATGAATGACAAATGCCCAAATGTCAAAATAATTCTTATTTGGACTTTGAAATTTGAACTTGATTTGACATTTGAACTTTGACATTTGACATTATCTACAGCCAAATTGTCACGGCTGAGTTAGAAAATCGGGTATAGTCTCTCCCCGAATAAGATCCTCATAATCCTCCCTCTGCCGGATGATGAACATCTGATCGTCCCGAACGATCACTTCAGCCACCCGGGGCCTCGAATTATAGTTGGTGGACATGGAGAAGCCATACGCACCGGCGCTCATCACAGCGATCAATTCACCAGGATTGACCTTTGGCATCTTGCGTCCCTTCGCCAAAAAGTCGCTCGACTCGCAGATGGGACCCACCACATCAGCGACGATCTCCTCTCGGGCCTCCTCCTTTACTGGAAGAATCTGATGATAAGAGCCGTAGTAGCTTGGTCGCACCAGATCATTCATGCCGGCATCCACAATGACGAATCGCTTCTCTTCGTTCTCCTTCGTATAGAGAACTCTTGAAATCAAAATCCCTGCGTTGCCAACAATCACCCGGCCCGGCTCCAAGATGAGCGTACAGCCAAATCCCTTAAGTTCTTCGAGGATGTTGGAGGCGTATTCGGTCGGATGAGGAGGTTCCTCATCTTCATAGGTAATTCCAAGACCGCCTCCCAGATCCAAATAGTGGATGTCCATCCCCTCTCCTCTCAAATTTTCGACCAGCTGCTTCAGTTTCCGTAACGCCTCAATAATGGGCTCTACTTCTATCAGTTGGGACCCAATGTGGCAGTCGATCCCTACAATTTTTAAATTTGGTAATTGAGAGGCCAAACGATAAGCCATAGGCGCCCGAAGGATATCAACACCAAATTTATTCTGTTTCAAGCCGGTCGAAATATAGGGGTGTGTTTTGGGATCGATGTCAGGATTTACACGGATAGAGATATTTGCCTTTTTCCCAATCTGACCTGCCACTTCGTTGATCACCTGGAGCTCTTGAGAAGACTCTACATTGAACATGAGAATCCCTGTCTTCAAGGCATATTCGATCTCATCCACCCTCTTTCCCACTCCCGAAAATACAATCTTTTGGGGGTCCGCTCCTGCTTGGAGGGCTCGGTAGAGTTCACCTCGGGAGACAACATCGACGCCTCCTCCCAAGTTAATGAAGAGACGTAAAAGGGCCAGATTGGAGTTGGCCTTTGCTGAATAACAGACCAGATGAGGAATTCCATCAAAGGCCTTATCAAAGACAGTGAAGTGCCTCACCAGTGTGTGATAGCTATAGACATAGAAAGGAGTCCCCACTTTCTCAGCGATCTTCTCAATCGGAATCCCTTCACAGTGAAGCTCGTGATCCTTATATTCGAAAAAATGCATCGAACCTCCCCCTGCACCACGTAGGGTGCAGGGCAGCCCTGAACCTCACATGGTTCAGGGAGCCTCCCGCATTAGTAAAGATATTTCACCCTTACTTCTTCAGAAAAAGGACTCTCGTTCTTTCGGACCGAGTTATCCACTGCTGTCACAGCATATTCATAATCTTGCTCTAATTCCACGTGAGTATCAAGATAGACCTCCCTTTCTAAGGAGGTCTCGATCAATTTCCTGAACTCCTTCTCTCCAGGTCTTCTTCGGTAGACGTAATAGCCTAATAGGTCTGGTTCTCGATTCCTCCTCCAATGCAATTCTATCCCATTTTTAAGAGGAATCGCCACAAGGCCCAGAGGAGCACTGGGCGGGATGAGATCAGTTGGAGTCATTGGGGCACCCGGAGAACCTTCTCCTTCAACATCGGTTTTGACCACCCGTCTCACCGCCCTAACCGAATAGATATACTGCTTCTCATTCTCCACATTCAGATCTGTGTACTGAGTCACGGCCAACGGCTCCCTATTCAACGGCCTGGCAGGGAAGACCTCTTCTTCCATCCTTCGGTAAACATTATAGCCTGTTGCACCTTCCACAGGTTCCCAATAGAGATCGACCCGCTTATCTCCCCGCTCTCCTCTCACCATCCTCGGCGATGAAGGAGGATGGTCCCAGTAGACCCAGACGGGATTTGAAGGAGAACTCGGATGCCCTCGCCGATTGACTGAAACGATCTCGTAGACGTAGACTCTTCTCGCTTCATGATCCTCAAGGAGAACGGACATCTTCTTGCCCTTTACCTCTTCTTTGCCATCCAACTTCATCTCGTACATGATCTTTTTCTTTTCTCCGCATCCTTTGCATTCGTCTCCAATGAGAACTCCTTCCGATCTTAAAATTTGAAACTTAACCAGGTCAATGAGAAGTGATTTATCCGTATTCTCCTTGGGAGATGTCCATTCCAAAAGAAGGTGGCCTTCTCGTGGACTCGCGTGGAGGTCAACAATCCTCTTGGGAACAATCGTTTCCCAAGGCACCGGAGGACCTTTTTTGCCACAACCCCCTACCAGCAACATCAATATCATCGGTAGTATCAACGAAAATGGAATTATCTTTGGTTTCGATTTATGTTTTCTATTCCAAATTCCAAATCCCAAATCCCAAATCCCAAATAAATTACAAATACCAATCTCCAATGACCAAAACGATATTGTTTGGAATTTAGAAATTTGATGATTGGAATTTATTTGGAATCTGGTGCTTGGGATTTGGTGTTTCATTTACGTGGTCCAAAGATCGCAGTTCCCATCCGAACATAGGTGGCCCCTTCCTCAATGGCGATCTCAAAGTCGTTCGACATGCCCATAGAGAGTTCCTTTATTGGAATTCCTTTCTGTACCAGTCTCTCCTTCAATTCTCGGAGCTGAATGTAGTAGGGCCGACTCATCTCCGGTAAGTCGAAATAAGGCGGCATGGTCATCAGCCCCTCTAAGGAGAGATGGTTCAGCTGGAGGATCCTTGTAGCGAGATTCAATATTTCGGACTCACCTGTTCCAAATTTGGTGGCCTCACCAGAAAGGTTTATTTCGATCAACACCTTGATCATCTGACCTGCCTGCGCAGCCCTGCGATTCAGTTCCTCGGCCAAGGGAATGCTGTCCAAAGAGTGTATCATATCGAAAAGGCGAACTGCATATTTCGCTTTATTCGACTGGAGGTGTCCGATGAAGTGCCAGGCCACTGGCCTGCCGATCTCCTCGATCTTCTTCTTCGCCTCCTGCACATAATTCTCACCTAAAATAGAAACCCCGGCCTCAATAGCCTCATTGATGCGAGCAGTTTCCACGGTCTTTGAGACAGCAACTAATTTCACCTCCCTCGGGTCCCTTCCCGACCTCTGGGCTGCCTTCTCAAGCCTCTCTATCACCCTCAAAACGTTTTCTCGGATCTCTGACATCTTAGTTATTGAGTAATTAGGTTATTGGGTCATTGAATAACTTAATAACCAATGACTTAATTACCTTTTCAATTAATGCGTAATCCGAATTCCGAAATCATGATCGCTCCAAGGCGAACTAACATCTCCAACAACTCGCAGAGGGGAAGGCCGACCACATTGCTGTACGATCCTTGGATCGATTCGATCATAAAGGACCCGATCCCCTGGACAGCATATCCTCCCGCCTTATCGAAAGGTTCGCCTGTCTGCACATACCACTCCATTTCAGTAGGTCTCAGCGCTTTCATCTTGACTGCTGTCTCGACCGCCTCCCGATCTCCAATTCCTTTTCCTAAGTGCCGGACAGAGAATCCAGTCAATACCTGGTGCCTCTGACCGCTGAGATGGCGGAGCATCTCTAAGGCCTCTTCTCGGTTCTTTGGTTTACCTAAGATGGATCCATCGATATAAACAATTGTATCCGCAGCAATCACCCAAGAGTCAGGATACCGGTGACCCACCTCCATGGCTTTGGCATCAGCTAATCTCATCACGTGATCTCGGGGAGGTTCTTCAGGGATGAAATCCTCCGCGATGCTGCTCGGGATCACATCGAAATCGAGACCCACTTGTCTTAGCAATTCATATCGACGGGGAGACTTTGAAGCGAGAATGAGTCGGCTTTTCATGAGGGTCACCAATCCATCATGGGCCTTTCCCTGGTTAACCGGTGAAAGGACGCTAATGGATGGCCTCTGTTTTTGGCAAGAGCTTATTGAATTAAGACCAAAAAGTCAACATCAAACAGTTTTGTATGTGTTTCTAATTTCATTCTTTCAATCTCTCTGAGAGGTGTGGCCTTCTGGATCGGGGTTGACTGTGAGGGTTAAATCTGGTAGGTTTCCAATAGGAGAAAGATTTGAAGGAAAAAATTAAGACGAAAGATGATCTCTGTAGAACGGTCGGGGATCTCAAGAAGAAGGGGAAACGAATCGTCTTCACGAATGGCTGTTTCGACCTCCTCCATCTCGGTCATGTCCGTTATCTGGAGAAAGCCAAATCCCTCGGCGACATACTGGTCGTAGGATTGAATAGCGATCGTTCAATTCAAGGTCTGAAGGGTCCTGAACGACCGATCGTACCCGAAGACGAGAGAGCTGAGATCCTCTCGGGCCTTCGATGCGTGGATTATATCACCTTATTTGACGAGCTCACCCCTCTCGAACTCATCTCTTCTCTTCAGCCTCATCTCCTGGTCAAAGGAGGCGATTGGACGAAGGAGGACATCGTGGGGAGGGAAGTGGTCGAGCGATCCGGTGGAGAGGTGGTGATCCTTCCCTTCGTTGAAGGAGCCTCCACTTCCAATTTGATCGAAACGATTTTGAAACGCTATGGAAAAAGAAACTGAAAAAAATCTGCTCTCACTTCCAGAGACGCTCCCTCTGCTTCCTGTGAGAGATATCGTCATTTTTCCCTACATGGTCCTCCCCCTCTTTGTCAGTCGGGAAAAGTCGATCAAGGCGTTAGAAGAGGCCCTTTCAAAGGACCGGCTGATCTTCTTGGTTGCGCAGAAAAACCTCACGGAAGACGAGCCTTCTTTTAAAGACCTCTATCGTGTGGGAACGGTTGCGATCGTCATGAAGATGCTCAAACTTCCGGACGGAAAGATTAAGATCCTCATCCAAGGCCTCTCCAAGGCCTCTATCAAGGAGGCCCTCCAGACAGCCCCTTGCTTTCTCGTGAGGGTCCAGAATATTAAGGATCCTTTCATCACAGAGATTACTCTCGAGACCGAGGCCCTGATGAGAAATGTCAAAGAACAGTTGGAGAGGATCGTCTCCTATGGCAAACTCCTCTCACCGGACCTGATGTTCGTCCTCGAAAGCGTCGATGATCCTGGAAGGCTGGCGGACTTGGTGGCCTCCAATTTGGATCTGACTGTCGAAAAGGCTCAAGAGATCTTAGAGATCTTCGATCCTATCGAACGACTTAGGGAATTGAGTGAGGTGCTCGGAAAAGAGGTTCAGGTCCTCACCATGCAGGCGAAGATCCAGTCACAAGCGAGGGAGGAGATCACGAGAACCCAGAGAGAGTACTTTCTCCGAGAACAGATGAGGGCCATTCGAAGCGAACTCGGAGAGGTTGACGAACGGACCAAGGAATTAAGGGAACTTCGCCAGAAGATCAAGAAGGCGAAGATGCCCAAGGACGTGGAGAAGGAAACCCGACGCGAACTGGATCGATTGGAGCAGATGCACCCGGATGCTGCAGAAGCTTCCATGGTTCGAACCTACCTCGATTGGTTGGTGGAGATGCCTTGGTCTATCTCGACGGTGGACAGCCTCGATCTCCAAAGGGCAAAGAAAGTTTTGGATGAGGATCATTACGATTTAGAAAAGGTGAAAGAACGCATTCTGGAATACCTGAGCGTCCATAAATTGAAAAGAAAGATGAAGGGGCCTATCCTCTGCTTCATCGGTCCTCCCGGCGTGGGAAAGACCTCCTTAGGGAAATCGATCGCCAGGGCACTGGGCAGAAAATTTGTCAGGATCTCCTTAGGAGGAATCCGAGACGAAGCTGAGATACGAGGACACCGTCGGACTTACATCGGTGCCATGCCCGGAAGGGTTATCCAATCGATTAAGCAGGCGGGTAGCAATAATCCGGTCTTTATGATGGATGAGGTCGATAAGATCGGTACTGACTTCCGCGGAGACCCTGCCTCCGCCCTCTTAGAGGTTCTCGATCCGGAACAGAACAGTGCCTTTAGTGACCATTACCTCAACGTTCCTTTCGATCTCTCTCGGGTGATGTTTATCACGACGGGGAACTTGACCGATCCAATCCCTTCGGCTCTCAGAGACCGGATGGAGGTCATCAACATCCCTGGATATACCGATCTCGAAAAACTGAAGATCGCTCGAACCTTTCTCTTGCCTCGACAGATGGATGAGAACGGAATCAGTTCGAAGGTACTCCAAATTTCTGATAAGGCCATCCTCCAGATCATCTCTCAATATACTCAGGAGGCAGGCCTTCGGAACCTCGAGAGGGAGTTAGCTTCCATCTGCCGTAAGGTCGCAAGAAAAGTGGCAGAGGGCCTGCCTGCCCTGAACCAGCACGGTTCGGGGCCTCCCGGTAGGCAGGGAAAGAAGGAGAAGACCATCATCCATACCAGAAATATTCACCAATTCCTGGGAGCTCCTCCCTTTTTGCCCGATGAAGAACAGAAGCGCAACGAGGTCGGTGTCGCCACCGGTTTGGCCTGGACAGAAACCGGTGGTGAAATTCTCCACGTGGAGGCATCCACGACCCCGGGCAAAGGCGGCCTCATTCTTACTGGCCACCTCGGAGAGGTGATGAAGGAGTCGGCTCAGGCCGCTCTCACCTATGGGCGCTCCAAAGGGAAATCCTATCGGATCAAACCGGATACCTTCAATCATAAGGAGATTCACATCCACGTTCCTGCAGGTGCCATTCCGAAGGACGGTCCCTCTGCTGGCATCACCATGGCTGTAGCTCTCATTTCTGCCCTCGCGGGTATCCCTGTCAGAAAAGATGTGGCCATGACCGGTGAGATCACTTTAAGAGGCAGAGTCCTTCCAGTGGGAGGCCTAAAAGAGAAGGCTCTGGCTGCCCTTCGAAACAATATTAAGAAGGTCGTCTTTCCATATCTGAACAAGAAGGACCTTGCTGATCTCCCATCATACATGCTGAAGAAGATCAACTTTCTACCTGTCAAACATATGGACGAGGTCTTACGGATCGCTCTGGCAAGAAATAAGAGTTAGGAGTTCAAGAGTACAAGAGTTCGAAGTTGCAAAAAAAAGAGAAGGATTTAAGACAGATTGGCGAGTTTGGCCTCATCGATCGAGTCAGGAAGTCGATGACTGCCTTTGACCCCGCTCTAATTCAGGGTATCGGCGATGATGTGGCCGTTATCGAGATGCGTCATAAGGTCCTGCTCGCGACCACCGATATCCTGATTGAGGGTATCCACTTCGATCGATCCTGGATCGATCCTTATCGGTTAGGGAAGAAGGCTCTGGTCGTCAATCTCAGTGACATCGCGGCAATGGGCGGCGTGCCGAAGTACTTCCTCATCTCCCTGGGCCTTCCAAGGAATATTTCTCTCTCCTTTGTCACATCCTTTTACCGCGGCTTAAAAGAAGGGGCAAAACGTTTTGAGCTCGATCTAATTGGAGGAGACACCTCCCTCTCTCAAAAAATTGTCATCAACATCTGTCTTTTGGGAGAGGGAAAAAAGGGGAGTCTTCTTTTCAGGAAAGGGGCAAGATCAGGAGATGATCTTTTCGTCTCTGGGACATTGGGTGATGCGGCTTTGGGATTAAGAATTCTCCAAGATAAGGGAAGCTCGGGAAAACCCAGAGCGTTGATTGAGAAACACCTCTCCCCTTCTCCGAGGATCGAACTGGGTCAGGCCATTTCATCCCAACGATTGGCAACTGCGATGATCGATGTCAGTGATGGCCTGCTGATCGATACGACCCATCTCTTGGAAGAGGGCGGTGTGGGCGCTCGAATCTGGGAAGATCAAATCCCTCTCTCGAAGTCCTATCGGGAATGGGTAGACTCCTATTCGAAGAATCCTTATCAGATTGCTCTCACCGGCGGAGAGGATTATGAACTCCTATTTACTGCGTCACCTGAAAAGAGAAAGGAGATCTCAACCTTGGCCCTCTCGTTGAAGATTGGGATTGCCCGCATTGGAGAGATCCTTCCTCGGAAGAAGGGACTCCATATTGTCAGGAGAGATGGCAGAGAATATTCCCCTACCCGTTTGGGATTTGAACATTTTAAGTGATGGTTCGACAAGCTCACCATGGTCAGCGTCCAATATGTTGTGAACACCGGCCTGAGCTTGCCGAAGGGACAAACTCATGAAGACCTACATCAGTGAGATCAAAGAAAATGATCAGGTGGACTCCTTTTTCTTAGTCAAGGAGAAGTCTTCCGGCCTTACAAGAACCGGAAATGCATACCTGAGGCTTAAGCTGATGGACCGCTCTGGCGAACTGGAGGGCAGGATTTGGACTTCTGTGGAGGCCTTCGCTGACTCTTTTGAGAAAGACGACTTCGTTCATGTAAAGGGAAAGGCGGCCTCTTTCCAAGACCATCTCCAAATCAATATCACTCATATCAAGAGGTTGGAGCAGGAGGCGATTCTCCTCTCAGACTTCTTTCCCACGACGGAAAGGAATATCGACGAAATGCTTCAGTCTCTCATTGAAATGAGCCAGCAGATCAAAAATGAACATCTCGCCAAGCTCCTGCGCCTCTTTTGGGAAGACGCCTCGTTTCTTGAACGATTTAAGATGGCTCCTGCCTCCAAGTGGCTCCACCATACCTATTTGGGAGGCCTCTTAGAGCATACCCTCTCTCTAACCCAGCTCGTATTGAAAAATATTGGCCACTACAGCGGGTTGAACGTGGACCTCTTAATCACGGCCTCCATCCTCCACGATTTAGGCAAGGTGGATGAACTCTCCTACCAACGGTCGTTCGATTACTCGGACGAAGGGCGACTCCTCGGCCATATCATTCTTGGGATCGAAAGACTCGAGGATAAGATCCGTCAATTGCCTGATTTTCCTAAAGATCTTTCAACGTTGTTGAAACACCTCCTCCTTAGCCACCATGGTCAATACAGTTGGGGTTCTCCAAAAAGGCCGATGACCCTCGAGGCAGTGATGCTTCACTATCTCGATGACATGGATGCAAAGATCAATGGAATTCAGCAGTTTTTGAAAACACGGGTTCAAGAGGGATCGAGATGGAGTCCCTATCATCGAATGTTTGAACAGTTTTTCTATGTGTCTAGCCATTGGGATCAAATACAACTCCCCGATAACATTATGAAAAATGAATTGGAAGAGGAATAATTAACCCCTTCCATCTTCTTGACAAACCGCATCTCCATTATTATTTTTTGCTTAAAAATGCCTTTTCCCGCAATGTTAAAATCGTTACGGTCTTTTAGGTGCCGAAGGAAGGGTTTATGGATTTTTTAATTTCTGATCGGATGAGGCTTGTCCTTAAGAATATCGTCGAGGATTATATCCTTACCGCTGAGCCGGTGGGTTCAAGGACGGTTTCAAGGACGTCGAGCCTTCACCTGAGTGCTGCTACGATTCGAAACATCATGGCCGATTTAGAGGAGTTGGGACTGATCTCTCAACCCCACCCTTCAGCAGGCAGGGTCCCTACGGAGAGGGGATTTCGATTTTATGTCGATTTTATTCTCGATGTCCATGTGTTGAGTCGAGAGGAACAACAGGTGATCCGATCCAGATACACAGGCCACCCGATTGAAGGAAGAGATATCTTTCGGGAAACATGTCGGATCCTCTCTTCGTCCTCTCACTATTTGGGTGTGGTTTGGGCACCAAGGATGAGTTCCGTCGTGCTCCAACATATCGAGTTTGTGAGGTTAAAGAGGCACTTAGTTCTCGCTGTCCTGGTGAGTACGGCCGGATTGGTTTATAACCGGATGGTCGAGATGGATGAGGATCTTTCCCAGTCCGAATTAGATCATCTTTCGAATTACATGAATAAGCTTCTGGCAGGCCTCACCCTTTATCAGGCCAAGGATAAACTTTTGGAACAGATGAGGGTGGAAAAGAACACTTATGACCGTTTACTCGAACAGGCGCTCAAACTGGGCGAGAGGGCCCTTTCCTCCATTGATGAGACCGACGTCTTCATCGAGGGGAGGTCGAACATCCTTCACGAACCTGAGTTCTGGAATGTTTCAAGGATGACCGATCTCTTCCGGGCCTTTGAAGAGAAGGCGACCTTGGTGAAACTCCTCGATAAATTAATGGAACCCAAGGGGGTCCAAATTGCGATCGGTTCTGAAAGTCAGGTTCAGGAAATGGAGGATTGCAGCTTGGTCACTTCAACCTATGGATGTGCTGGAAAGGTGTGGGGGGTCTTGGGTGTCATTGGACCTCGCCGGATGAACTACTCAAGGGTCATCCCCCTGGTCGATTACACTGCGAAGCTTCTTACAGAGGCTCTCGAAATCCCTTAGAGTGATCCTCAATCACTTTGGAATAAGAATGGGAAAATATAGGAGCGAGAAGAATGGTGGAAAAGAAGGATAAAAAGAATAAGCATCAAGGAAGATCGGAAGAACATGGGAGCGAAACGGTCCTCGAAAACTTTGGGCAAGAGCTCCAGATGCATTTGGAGGAGGAAAAAAAGGGGAAGGAAAAAGAGATTGAGGAACTGAAGAAGAAATTGGAGGAGATGCAGAAGGAAGCCAAGGAGCATTTTGACCGTCTCCTAAGAGTGGCTGCGGACCTTGAGAATTATAAGAAGAGAGCAACCCGCGACAAAGAGGAATGGACGAAATTTGCAAATGAAGATTTGATCAAAGCCATATTACCTTTTATCGATAATCTGGAGAGGGCGGTCAATCATGCTGAAAAGGTGGAGGATGCGGGTGTCCTCATCGAGGGCGTGCGCTTAACCATCCAGCAGCTTCTCCAGGCTCTCAACAAATTTGGACTTTTTTCTTTTGAATCGCTTGGAAAGCCTTTTGACCCGACCTTTCACGAGGCGATTCTTCTGGTTCCTACGAATCAACACGAGCCAAACCAGGTAGTAGAAGAGTTTCAGAAGGGCTATCTTCTGAACGATCGTCTCTTGAGGCCGGCCACTGTTTCCGTGTCGAAACCTCTGGAGAAAGAGGTTCAAGCAACGGAATGATCTCTAATCCTATCTTAAGAAG
>CAZFJD010000006.1:0-24759 GCA_964518775.1 uncultured Syntrophaceae bacterium | reverse complement strand
GGAAGTTTGGCGCTGATGACGAGATGGGTGAAGAATCCGAAGCCATGAACATCGTAATCGACTCCCTGGTATGTTCCTTTGGGGACGACCCGCCGAATGTAACCGGCATTCAGTTTCTGCATGGCCTTAATCTTGTCGTCAGGCAAACTGATCAGGCGAATTTTTCGGGAAGAAGCCAAGTCCATGATTGAAGAGGCTGGAATCGTTGTACAAAGCAACCACCCATCGCAATGGCCATCCTTCATCAGAGCTACGGTATCGCTATAGCCCACATGATGAACTTTGGACATGTCTTTGTAGGAGAGCCCATAGATTTCCAGAACCTGGGTGGCGGCAAACTCGCCGGTATGACCTTTTGGACCAGGGGAGATCCTCTTTCCCTTCAGGTCTGCCACGGATTTGATGCCCAAATCTTCCAAGACCACGATCTGGAAGTATTGGGGGTAGAGGTTGGCCAGTTGCCTCATGTTTGTGATTTTTTGCTTGAAGGGCGGCCGGCCATAGATGGCATCCACGCCTGAACTGGAGTTCGAGAAACCAATGTCGCATTTCCCTAATTCCACGCCTTCCACGTTGGCTACCCCGCCTCCGGGCGCGACCGTCAGCGTCACGCCGGGAATCTCTTTCTGGATGGCGTCGGCAATGGCTCCACCCAATGGATACCACGATCCTCCCATGGGCCCAGTCATCATCTTCAGATCGATCTTCTCTTGGCTCATGGTCAAAGATGGAAAAGCAAGGCAGACGATAAAACCAATAACTAAACAAATCTTACCTCCAAATCTCATTTTAATTCCTCCTTTCTCTTAAAAATTCTCCTTCGACCCATCTCCTCTTAAAAATTGAAAGGAATTTCCACCAATAAGACTATAAATTGGATTTATTGTCAAGATTTTTAGTCCCTCCCTCATATCGGCCAATGTTTAGACCTTCTTCTCCTTCTCGGAGAAAGCATAAAAGACCAGACTGGCAATCATTCCTAAAAAGCAGATCAGGAACGAGAGGTGATATGCCTCTGCGGGATATGTGTGACCCACATGGGGAAACGACTCAATGACTTTTCCCAAAACAGGCATGAAGAGAGCTGCTCCAGCCATGGTGAAAAAATTGGTTCCAGCCAGCACCGTGCCTGCAATCGTGATGGGAAAGAGCTCCTTAGCATGGGAGTAAACCAACATCCCAAAACTGCTGAAAAAACCAATAAAAAAGAAGATAAAGCCATACCAAAAAGGGCTCTCGATCCTAATCATTCCGGTTAATGGGAATAGGCTCAGGCTGTAAAGACTAAATCCCCACAGGCCTACGCCTTTCCTGGAATGAAAAACTCGATCAGAGAGCCGTCCTCCAACAGGACCTCCCACAATCGTTCCGATTGCCAAAAAGATTAATACATTGCCCGCTTCAATAGGAGAGTATCCCTTGATATCGATCAGATAAGGACCCAACCACAAGCCCTGAAGACCCATAAAGGTGCCATATCTGAAAAAGTTAATGACTCCCATCTGCCAGAAGGCAAGGGACCCCAACAACATTCGAACCGATTGGAGGAGGCCCATGATCGGCTCCGATGTAGGATGAAAATGAAAACCTTCGTCTTTCTTCTCTTCTCCGTCCAATACCCAAAAGACCAAAATGGCAAGGACCGTCGTGATCCCACCGGCAAAGACGAAGGCCATTCTCCATCCTATCTTGGAGGCGAGGTAGGCTAAAGGAGAGGCAGCAAAAATATTGCCCAATGCTCCAATGGAGAGATTGATGCCCACAAGGGTGGCAAACTTTTCAGGTGGAAATCTTAATGTAAAGACTTTCATCGTTCCCATTAAGATAGAGGCCATCCCTACCCCAATCAGGACCCTCCCAAAAAGCACAGCAACGAAGGACTCTCCAAGTGCAAAGAGAAAAGCGCCCAATGCTCCAATGAGTGGAAATAAGGTAACAACAATGCGGGGCCGGATTCGATCGAGCATCGGCCCCATTGGGATTTGAAGCAAGGCAAAGGAGTAGAAGTAGGCGCCTCCGAGGATGCCAAGGGTCTCTGCATTGAGATCGAGATCTTTGATGAGATTTGGAGCGATGACCGCATTGGAGACGCGGTAAAACATGGAAAGGACGAAGAGGGCTGAGAGGCTCGAAAAGATCAGATAGGGCCTAAGAGATTCCGACACCATAATGTCAAATGTCAAAATCCAAATTTCAAATTAAATCCAAAGTTCAAATATCAAAATCCAAACTCTTCTCCCTGAAATTTATTCACGTTGGGTTCATAACTCCATGTGAGCTTTGACATTTGTCATTGATTTGGATTTTGAACTTTGTCATTTGAAATTCTCTATCAAGTTACGGAACAATGACCACCTTGATCGGCTCTTCACCTTCAACTTCGCCTGCAACGACCTTTATTGCGTTCTCAGCCTCTTCCAAAGGAAATCGGTGGGTCACCATCTTTTCGAGAGGATATTTCCCTGACTCGGCTAAGTGAATGGCTGGAATGACAGACCGGAAATCGTGGCTGTAGACGCCCTGGACCCTGATCTCTTTAAAGACGATCTTATCGAGAATAATAGGAACCTCCTTATCCATTCCATAAAGGCCTGGCAGGATTACAGTCCCCTTCTTCTTCACCAGATCGATGGCGGTTTGTGCTCCTTTTGGATTTCCAGTGACGTCCATGACGAGATCGGCCATCCTTCCCCGGGTAATCTCTCTCACTATTTCCACTGGATTCCTCTTCTGCACATCAATGATCTCATCTGCACCGAAGATTCTTGCCAATTCAAATCGGGCTCGATCTTTTGTCATCCCGGTGACGATTACCCTTCCAGCCCCGGATTCCTTCGCCACGATCACACCTGCTAAGCCTTGCTGGCCAGGACCTTGAATTACGACCGTGTCCCCAATCGAAATGCTGCCCATGGTTCGGAGCCATCTGATCCCATTGCCCAAGACCGCACAGATCAGAGTGCCGACCTCCGGCCGGAGATCTTGTCTTACCTTATGGACCATCGCCCTTTCCGGAAGATAGAGATATTCGCTGTAAGCGCCCCAAAGATGGGGCGGCTCCTTACAGGAGATCATAGATCCATAGGTGAGCAGCGATTCACATTGGATGTAGTCCCCTCCTTTACAATAGAAACATTCTCCACAGCCAAAGGTATATTCAACGATGGCCCGATCCCCCAATTTTAGACCCCGCCTTTTAGATGCCTCTTCTCCAATCTCAGCGATCGTCCCGAAGATCTCATGACCCATGATGATAGGATAAGGTCGAGGTGCCCTGGTCGCTTTCCCCCGGTACATCCCAACATCTGAACCGCAAACCCCTACCATGTCAACTTTGAGAAGCGCCTCTCGAGGTCCGATTTTGGGAAGAGCAAATTCTCTTAGAACCATCTCTCCTGGGGCTTCAAGAACCATGGCCCTCGAACTCTTCATCCTTCTCCTATCTTCCGATTTCAACACACCTCTCATACCTTTCCCTCAATTCTCTCTTCAACACCTTTCCTGAAGGATTCCTTGGGAGGGCCTCCACAAAGTCAACCGACCTGGGTTTCTTATAGCTGGCAAGATGCTTTTTGCAGTATTCAATCACGTCCTCCTCTTTCATCGTCTCCCCTGTTTCTAATACGACGAAGGCCTTCACCGACTCCCCCCAAATTGGATCAGGGATTCCGATGACCGCAGCATCACGGATTTTTGGATGGCGATAAAGCAACTCCTCAATCTCCCGGGGATAGATATTCTCCCCTCCGCTCACAATCATATCCTTTTTCCGATCGACGATATAGACGTAACCCTCTTCATCCATCCGGCCAAGATCTCCGGTATGAAGCCACCTTCCCCTCATGGCCTCTCTGGTTGCTTTCCTATCCTTATAGTATCCCTTCATCACATTTGGACCTCTACAGACTAACTCACCGACTTCACCTAAAGGAAGATCCTGATCCCGATCGTCCACAATCCTAATTTCTAAGAATGGAACCGGTGGTCCTACACACTCTCGCTTTCGACGAGAATCCTTTGCGTTGAGAATAGCAATGCTGGGAGAGGCTTCGGTACAACCATAGACATCGTAGACCCCATCAATATTGGGAAAAAGTTTCATCAGCCTCTCCTTTGTCTCGTCAGGAAGGATCGAGGCACCCGTCGTACATTTTACAATTGACCTCGTGTCATATTCCCCATAGGGGAAGGAGAGGAGCAGATGATACATCGCAGGTGCACCAGAGATCACGCTTACCTTCTCCTCTTCGACGATGTTCAGAACCTTTTTCGGTTCAAAATCCTTGATCAGGATGCTCGTCCCGGCTAATGCCACGCGCGTAATGAAGTGGTTATTCAGGGCGGCCGTATGATAAAGAGGGCCAACGACCAATGAAACTTCGCCCTCCTTCTCCTCCCTTCCGAGGATGGTATTCACAAGATTCCAGAGAATATTCTCATGGGTGAGAAGGGCCCCTTTGGGCCTACCCGTCGTTCCAGAAGTGTACATCAGCTCACATTCATCTCTTTCTGAGATGCGAATGTTCGGCTCCTCTTCGGAAGACCTATCCAAAAGTTCCTCATAATGGAAGACGGAGGAAGAGATGGACTCTTCCAACGAGATATAGATCTCAACCTTCTTGAGCTTCGGCCGGATCGTTTCGACGAGATCTGAGAACTCTTTTCCGTAGATGAAGAAGCGAGCATCTGAATGATCTAAGATATAAAGAACTTCCTCAGCCACGAACCGAAAATTGATGGGCGTGAAGACCCCTCCTGTTTTTACGGTCGCGAAGAATATTTCGACCAAATGGCTTGAATTGAAGAGCAGGGCTGCCACCTTCTCACCTCTTCTCAAACCGAGGCGGAGCAGTCCGTTTCCGAGTCGATTAACCCGATCATTAAATCCTCCATAGGTCAGTCGCTTCTCTTCAAAGATGATGGCAGTCCGTTTTGGAAATTTATTGGCAACGAGGGTCAGAATTCTGCCCACATCCATAGAAGGTTCCCTTCTAAAATGCGTCTGGAAAGAGCCTGCGTGGGGATCACTGAAGTTTTAACAGATCCCTCGCCTCTTCGCTTGTCGCAGGCTCCTTGCCCAGAATCCGGATAATGGCCACGGCCTTTTCCACCAGTTCTTTATTGCTCGAAGCATGCCTTCCTTTTTCCAAATATAAAGTATCCTCAATTCCAATGCGCACATTCCCTCCTAAAAGAATCGATTGGGCCAGCATGGGAAACGCAGTCGTCCCGATGCCGAAACCCGCCCATAGAGCGTCAGTAGGTAATGCTTGCTTCATGATGACCATGTGGAAGGGTGTTGCAGGGATGCCCCAGCGAACTCCCATGCAAAGTTGGAAGAGAGGCGGGGGCTTGATCCTTCCCGTCCTAACCAGATGATGGGCGATCTCAATATGGCCTAAGTCGAAGACCTCCATCTCAGGCTTGGTCCCAGCATCTCGAATCTGCTCGGCCATCCACTCTACATGGGCGAGGGAGTTGACGAACACACGGGGCCCGAAGTTCATGGATCCTACATCGAGGGAGCAGATCTCAGGCCTTAACTTTACTACATGTTCGATGCGTTTTCGTGGCGCACATAAGGTGGAGCCTGGTCCAAATCCCACAGGATCCTGATCGGTCGGAACGAAACGGGCTCCACCTCCGGTGCTGAGGTTGATGATCATGTCGGAGTCTTCTCGGATACGCTGAACCACCTCCTCGTAGAGCTTCAACTCCATGGAAGGTTCTCCCGTTTCCATGTCGCGCACATGAATATGGGCCACAGCTGCCCCTGCCTCATAGGCCTCGAGGGCACTTTCTGCTATCTCCTTTGGGGTGATAGGAAGTCCGGGGATCGATCTATCACCGAACGAACCGGTAACAGCTACTGTAAGGACCACCTTTTCTGACCTCATGACTGATACTCCCTCTTGGGATTGAGAATTACAATTTGACAAACTACCTCAGATCCTCCACCTTCTCAACAGTCTTCCGGATACGACCGATGAGGGGTAACATCGGCAGAAGGAGGATCATCGCCACCCCTGCAAAAATAAGCAAGCAGATCGGCCTCGTGAAGAAAATCGTGGCACTCCCGCCCGACATGAGGAGTGACTGTCGAAGCGAGTTGTCCAAAAGGGGACCGAGGACCATGGCAAGGACGAGAGGTGCCCCATCATATTTAAACTTTTTCATCAAGTAACCAAGCACGCCAAAAAGAAGCATGAGCCCCATCTCTGCTGGATTGCTATTCAGACTATAAGCTCCAATGAGACAGAAAAGGAGGATGAGGGGAAAGAGAATTGGATACGGAATCTTTAAGATCTTAACCCACAGGCCGATGAGGGGAAGATTGAGGATGAGGAGGATCACATTTCCAAGGTACATGCTTGAAATTGTTCCCCAGAAGAGGTTCGGGTGGGATGTAATGAGCCTTGGCCCGGGGGGCATGTTATAGATCATAAGGGCACCAAGCAAGATGGCCATGACTGCATTCGAGGGAAGTCCAAGGGTCATGAGAGGAATGAAGGCTCCTGCGGTGGCAGAGTTGTTTGCGGACTCAGGACCCGCAACACCTTCAATGGCTCCCTTCCCAAACTCTTCGGGGTGTTTGGAGAGTTTCTTCTCAACCCCATAGCTTACAAACGACGAGATCACCGCTCCTCCACCTGGCAGAATGCCTAAGAAAAAACCGATCACAGATCCGCGAAGAATTGACCAGATCGATCTCTTCCAGTCCTGAAGTGTCGGAAGGAGTCCTTTGAACATCGTTTTGAAAATCTCTCGTCCGGCCAACCGTTCTTCTACGTTGACCAGAACCTCTGAGATCCCAAAGAGCCCCATGACCAAAGGAACGAGACCTACCCCATCAAGAAGAACATCGAGCCCGAAAGTAAACCTCGGCTGGGCGCTGATAAGATCGAGCCCAACGTTTCCGATCACGACTCCAAAGCATGCCATCATGAGGGACTTCACCATGGAGCCTCCAGCTAAGAAAGTAAGGACCGTCAGACCAAGGATCATCAACGAAAAGTACTCCGGAGGCCCAAACTTGAGTGCCATTGCTGCAAGAGGAGGGGCCATGAAGGCAAGTCCCACTACTCCTAAGCTCCCTGCAATGAAGGAAGCAAAGGCTGAGATCCCAAGGGCAGCGCCGGCTCTACCTCTCCGGGCCATCTGGTACCCGTCGATGCAGGTCACAACAGAGGCGGCCTCACCGGGAATGTTCACGAGGATCGACGTGGTGGATCCTCCGTACATGGCACCATAGTAAATCCCAGAAAGCATGATGATCGAACCGACTGGCGGCGCATGGAAGGTCGCGGGTAGAAGAAGAGAGATGGCAGCCACAGGCCCAAGCCCAGGGAGCACCCCCACAAGGGTCCCGATCAGAACACCGATGAAGCAGAAAAGGAGGTTGTCAAGTTGGAGGGCAACTCCTAAACCGAAGAAGAGATGATGAAGAATATCCATAGCAATTCAGATGATACGGCCAAGGACCCCCTTCGGAAGTTGAGCCTTAAGCCAAAGCTCGAAAACGATATAACAGCCAGCCGTCACAAGGAATGACATAAAGAGAATGGTCCTGAGACGGTACGTGCCTTTTACCCTGAAGAGGAAAAATAAGAGGACGAAGGTGCTAATCAGAAATCCGGCCGTTTTGAGCACGACGGTGTAGACCATGAGGAGGAAGATCACATAGAGGACTTTCCCTGTCTCGAGACCGGCCCACAGCTCTCGAAACCCACCTCGACTTCCACGATCCCTGAATGAGGAGAAAAAGAGGGCAACGGACAGAAAGGCGAGGATCGTACCGGCAAAGAAGGTGATAAAACCTGGACCTGGCTGATGAAAACTGCCAAACCCATACTTCAATGAACCGAGCACAACCCCGATTCCTATAACGAACCAGAAGAGACTCGAAGACTGGTCCGGGTTTGTCATTCGTTGCCGCCAATCCCTTCGTGAGTGAAGTCCTCTAATTTTTCTTGTAGATGCCAAGCCCCAGTTCTTTGAAGAGCTTTCCGTTCAACTCATAATCTCTCTTGATGATCTGGACGAGCTCCTCGGTTTCCTTAATGTCGTGAGGGTAGCTGAGCCGATTCAGAACCTGTTTCACCTCGTCCGTCTCTGAGGCTTCACGGAAGGCCTTGCCAAGCGTGGTCACCACTTCCTTAGGCGTATTGGCCGGGGCATAAATCACAATTAAGGCTTGCACTGAGAAGTCATAACCCTTCTCCTTAAGGGTTGGAACATTTGCATAGAAAGGCATTCGTTTATCGTTCCAGCAAACAAGAAGCCTCATATTTCCCGCATCGATCTGCTCCTTCCATTCCGGAGTCTGAGAGACTGCCTCCACGTGCCCACCCATTGCAGCCGCTACGGCTTGTGGGCTCGTTGCGAACGGTACGTGGGTCCATTTAATATTCTCCTTCATCGCCAAGTATTCCATCACCAGATGCTGTCCGGTCCCCACGCCTGAGGTACTGTATCGGATCTTCCCCGGGTTCACCTTGGCATAGGACATGAACTCTTCAAATGTCTTCCAAGGGGAGTCGCTCTTTACGGCAAGACCATAAAGATAGTACGAATAGCTCATGATTGGAATGAAATCCCTCAGCGGATCCTGCGCATTGTAAGGAACCGGTTGAAGGTGAGGGATTCGGCCTAAAGTCGCCGAGCTTGTGTTGGCAATCGTGTATCCATCTGGCTTTTCGGCTTTGAGCCTTCCAAGGACCAAAGTCCCTCCACCTCCTGTGACATTTGAGGCTACGATCGGCTGTTTTAAAGCCTTAGAAGCAATATTTGCAATTGCTCTTTGACTGATATCCGTCCCGGACCCTGCTCCCCAACCGATCCACAGATTGATCGGTTTCGAAGGAAAGATGTCCGCCCATGCGTTCCCTCCAGCAAGGATGATAAAAAGAATGACCAATGCGACTCCAAAATATTTCTCCTTCATACAAACCTCCTTTCTATTTTTAAGCCTTCGCCGATATCAACTTAGAGTTACAAAAAAAGATTATTTTGTCAACCCTTCGACTCCCCGGCCTGAAGGCCTGGGCTTGCCCTCCGCCTGAGACTTCGGCGAGCTCAGTCGAGCCGCTCGGGCCGAAGGCTCAGGGTTGACCCTGCACTTCGACAGACTCAGTGTCCCGAGCTTGTCGAAGGAAGCGGCGCTTCTTTACCCCGCCTTAAAAGGCGGGGACTTCGGCGTGAGCTCAGTCGAACGCTTGGCGCCGCCGAACGGGTCAAGAAATCGCAACGGTTGGTACTGTCCTAAATTGAATATTATCTAAATGGATTTGTGGTGGTTAGGTGCAAATTTTGCATTTAACATCCACAGATGATCCTATAAATGGTGGTGCTGTTTTAATTGGATTGCGTATAGGTCACAAACCGTCCTTAGATGAACAGGGAATTGCTGAACGGATTTTTTCAAATTTGGATAGTACTAATGATTTCAAAACATAACAAAAATTGGACATAAATGGTAAATTATTTACTTTTTTGTTGTTTGAATATTCTCAGACGGGAAATAATATTAATTATTAAATTCAGAATGTTAGATAACAAGATATTTTATGGTATGAATATTGCTTATTTTCAATAAAAAATAAATTATTTGGAAGATGCATTTTTTTCTTGACATAATCAATATTATCTTGATA
This sequence comes from uncultured Syntrophaceae bacterium, assembly GCA_964518775.1. GTDB lineage: Bacteria > Desulfobacterota > BSN033 > BSN033 > UBA1163 > JACAEX01. Next base: position 15,106 of record CAZFJD010000006.1, on the reverse strand, counting down.
ATTTAAATTATAAGTGTTATATTAATAACGAAAACTTCCCTGCCATCCCACGTTGGTTGGCAGTTTTATAAACCCCGAGGGGAACGGATTCCGTTCCCCTCTTTCATTTTATCTTTATGGGTTAGTCGCAATCTACCGACAACAACTTTTGACCAGTGCTTCATCAATATAATGGAAGCTATCGCACACTTTCAATAGATTATCTGATTTACGCCCCTGGAAAGCCCAATTCTCTACTTGTTTTCCCATTCCTTGAATACTCTCTATAACCTCAACAAAATCTCCATCTCCACTTACTAATATTGCTGTATCGTAAGAATTCTTATATGCTAAACCAAGCATATCAATAGCCAAGAAAACATCGGTTCCCTTTTCTTTTAAATTTGGAGCAATACCCACTAACCTACCATATCGAACCTTCATATAATTCGACCTTTCCAGTTGATCTAAAAAGCTCATCTGGATAGGATACATTTTGGAGGTTTTCTCTGTAGGCCTAACTGTATAATAATAAGTCCTTACCAATTTGCGACCAGCCACAAAAGCCTCCACTAATTTATCTATTGCCACATTGTAGAAATAGATTTTCAGTTCTTGGATTCCGTAAAAGAAATTCCCTCCATCTATAAAAACCATAACTCGATCCATCTTCTCACCTCATCACTTTTTGGATTCATTGACAATGGCAGCTTGTACTGCCGCTTGAGGGGAATTAACAGGTTCTTGATGAGGCACCGCAAAGAATCTCCATTTCTTTGAACCTTCCAACCCATAAGACCATGCATAACAACGAGTGGCTTTAGGATGCCCTTCTAAATCAAAAACCTGTACGACCCCTTCCAAAACTGTTTCTCCTTCAAATACTTCTTTAACCGGCACAGATTCAATCCAAGTGGCCTCACAACCATGCAGATCAAGGATAGCCTTTGTAAGGCTTCAATGGAAGCCTCAGAAGCAAGGTTAGCTTTCTTTCGTTTCATTTTCGGCCTTGCTTTCTGGCACAAAGCTATTTTTGTAGACTTTAAGAATATTGATCATTTGATCCCATTGTGTCTCAGTTAAGGGATATGGCATTCTTATAGTACCCAATTCCGTTGGAGATAGAGGAATTGGAATTTCAATCACGAGTTTAGATGAATCAATTCCATGACCTAAATCTCTCGACATGATCATTCTATCCTCCTTGTTGGGTAGGATTCTATTTTTTCCTCTCTTTTCAAGTTCTTTGTTGTCTTGAGATAAGCCTGCAAATTCAATACTTTTTCTAAAAGAACTAATAAAATCATTCACACTTTCAGGATTGAATCCGTGTTCCTTAATTAGTTCTATTCTTAATGTATTATCAGAAGGTATAATACCATTATACTTACTAAATATTTTTTCATAAATAATTGGTTTTAAAGCAGATTTTTTAACTATTTCAATGTAACGCTCATCTGATTCATCATGAAGCGCTAAATCAATAGCCTCTTCAGTTAATTTTATAGCATTTTGTTTCTCAGAAATCAACTCAAATTTTTTCAAAGCAGCAATTATTCTTGCAGCATATCCTCCCTGCGATTTATAACCCAAGTGTTCATAGGCAGCCGCCAAAGGAATGTAGTTATTTTTATCCTTATCCCATAATATTTTCGCTTTTTGGATAGCTTCATCTAAACTGATCATGGGATACCCGGGACTCCTTTTCCCTGGCTTACGAGGTTTCCGTTCTTTTTTCTCCTTTGGTTTTTCCATTTTAAAATCCTCCCTTGTTATTCCTATACCACAGTTGTTCCTTAAAAGTCAAGAACAAAATTCATCATTTGGAATTACCACTAATTTCAAAAATAATTTATTATAATTCAAAACAATCCTTGACACGGGATTAAAAATAGATTATGCTGGAAGTGTTAAATAAAAAGCCCCATTCAGATAGGGCTGAATGGGGCTTGAAATGGGGCGCGGATTAGGGCCAACATTGGGATTTACACCCACATGTTCGGGGTGCAACTCCCCGGCGCTCCACCATTTATATACCAAATTTTTTGGAGGATTGCAATAAATATTTTAAAAAGCGAAAAACAGGAGATGGTGATTGGGGGATTGGTTGAAGGTTCTTCGATCCGTTCTATTGAACGAGTGACAGGGGTTCACCGAGATACCATTATGCACCTCATGGTTAGCGTTGGTAGTACCTATGAAAAAATCATGGATACGACCATGCGAAACCCACCCTGTAAGAATATAGAGCTTGATGAAATATGGTGCTTTGTGGGAAAGAAACAACGCCATGTTGGGCTAAATGATGATCCGAATGCAGTTGGGGATTTTTACACCTTTGTGGCGCTTGATTCGGAAACAAAACTAATTCCTGTTTATAAGGTCGGGAAAAGGGATCTTCCTACAGCTCAAGCTTTTATTTCTGATTTGGGTTCTCGCCTTAGCAATCGGGTTCAATTGAGTTCTGATAAATTGAAGGCTTATGTTGAAGCGGTTGAAATGGTCTTGGGTGCAGATGTTGATTATGGACAGATAGTAAAATCCTATGAAGCCGAACCCATCGGGCCAGGTAGATACAATTCTCCAAAGGTCATTTCCGTCCTAAAAGAGTATATAACTGGAAATCCGGATTGGAATAAGATTTGTACTTCATTTGTGGAACGACAGAACTTAACTGTCAGGATGCAGATGCGCCGATTTACCCGATTAACCAATGCCTTTAGCAAAAAGCTTGAAAATCCTAAAGCGGCTGTGCCATTGCATTCTTGCCATTATAATTTTGTGAGGATTCACGGGAGTTTAAGGATGACCCCTGCAATGGCGGCGGGAGTGACAAAGAATTTATGGACTATTCGGGATTTAATTGAGGCGGCAAATTAGGACAATACCCAACGGTTAACGGATACGGACAATATTCTAAGATGATTTGATTTTTCTGAGGAGGATGTTTATAATGTTTAAAGACGACATCATAACCTGAATGAGAAGGAGGTGATTGTGGCATGAAAAGCGCAGTTTCTGGAATCCTATCGTTGTTCCTGATTGGAATGCTGGTCACTGCCTTGGTTGGATGTGGGGCTGATATTAAGGCAGAGAATGAGAAACTGAAAACAGAGAACACCAACCTCAAATCGGACAACGATAAATTGAAACTTGAAATACAAAAATTGAAGGAAGAGATCCAAAAGGCCGCAGAGAAGGAGGCAGCTCTTACCTCCATGACGGCTGAGAATGAGGCCTTGAAAAAACAGGTGGAAGACCTGAAAGCCCAACTTGCAAAAAAGAAGAAATAGCTATTCGATGACTCGATGATTTAGTAAAAAAGGGAAGATCCAAACTAAAGGGTTTTCCCTTTTATTTTTAACCTCTATGAAAAAAAAGAGCCCTGTGTCAAAAAAAAGATCTAAAAAGAGAGGAAAAAGGGGATGGACTCTTTATATCATCTATGCCTTCATTCTCTCTATCTTTCTCCCTTTAATCTCCGGAATTCTCCTCTTCGTCTATTATTCCAGAAATCTCCCTGATTTTAAACCGTTGAAAGAAGGAAACCTGAGTGCTTACTCCATCGTCTACTCGGAGGAGGATGAAGTAGTCGGAAAATTTTTGATGGACAATCGAATTCCCATTCGCTACGAACGCATTCCCAAACCTCTCGTTCAGGCCTTCATCGCAGCAGAAGACGCAGATTTTTTCCATCACAGAGGAATTGACTATAAGGGGATTGCCCGTGCGATGTTTAAGAATCTAATGGCGGGCAGGATCGTCCAAGGAGGGAGTACGATCACACAGCAGGTAACCAAAACATTCTTCCTGACCCCCAAGAGAAGCCTCCTTCGAAAGTTAAAGGAAGTCGCCTATGCCTTTGGATTAGAGCGGAACTTGAAAAAGGAGGAAATTCTCAATCTTTATCTCAATCATATCTATTTAGGCAATGGAGCCTATGGGGTGGAGGCAGCCAGCGAAAGTTATTTCAATAAGCGGGTAGAGCAACTCAATCTGGCAGAAATAGCGATGATGGCCGGCCTGGTAAAGGCTCCCAGTCGCTACTCGCCTGTGAACAACCTGAAGAGAGCAAAAGACCGGCAAGCCTACGTCCTGAACCGGATGGAGGAGTTGGGTTTCATCTCTCAGGATCAGAGGGAGAGCGCCTTTCGGAGCCCGCTGAAGATTCAGTCAAGAGAGAGCGCCTACTTCAGTAAGGCACCCTACTTCACGGAGTTCATTCGACAACAGGTGGAAAGAAAATACGGAAAGGAGACGCTCTATCAGGAGGGACTGAGAATCTACACCACCCTTGATCTCTCCCTCCAAAAGATCGCTCAAAAGTCTGTCGATGTGGGACTAAGGGATTTGGATAAGAGGCAAGGGTTCCGAGGCCCGATCCAGACGCTTTCCCTAAAGGAGGTGAAGGTACTTACAAGTAAGAAAAAAGGACCGCTCACCCCGCTTCCACAGGGTGAGGTTTTCGAGGGCGTCATTCTGTCAAAAGACGAGCCAAAAAAATTTTATACGGTCTGGGTGGGGGATCGAAAAGGGATCCTGCCATTTTCTGAAATGGCGTGGGCCATAAATGTGAAACCGACACCTCACTTCAAACCAGAAAAAACGAAAAGTCCTGGAGACCTCCTCAAAATTGGAGATGTGATCTATGTGAGGGTGAAGGAATCGCCAAGAAAGGATCAACCCCTCCCTCTCGCCCTCGATCAGGAGCCTCTTGCTCAGGGTGCCTTGATCTGCATTGATCCAAAAACTGGATACGTCAAGACGATGGTGGGAGGTCGGGACTTTAGCGAGAGCCAGTTTAACCGAGCTGTCCACTCTCGAAGACAACCTGGGTCAGCCTTCAAACCTGTGATCTATGCTGCAGCCCTTGAGAAAGGCTATCATCCTTCTACGATTTTGATGGATTCTCCCGTAGAATACTCGGATCATGATGGGGGCCAATACTGGGCCCCAATGAACTACGACAAGAATTTCTTGGGACCTATCACCTTTCGGAATGCCTTGGCCCATTCGAGGAATGTTGTGACAGTAAAAATTCTTGAAGATATTGGTGTGGGTTATGCCCTCAAATTCATCAAGAAATTGGGGATCGAGTCACCCATCAAGAGGGACCTCTCCATTGCCCTGGGTACCTCTGGGGTCTCCATGTTGGAATTGACTGCGGGCTTCAGCGTCTTTGCAAATGGAGGCGAGAAAATCAAGCCCGTCTTTATCAAGAAGATTGTCACCATGAAAGGTGAAGTGCTCGAGGAAAACATCCCCTACGTTGAATTGGAGGAAATGGAGGATGATGAGGAGACACCTGAACTTCCCTCTCCCGTTCAAAAAGAACGTGTGATCTCTCCACAAAGCGCTTATCTCATGACCCACCTTCTCCAGGGAGTTGTCCAGCACGGGACAGGTCAGAGGGCAAAGGTCCTGGGTAGACCAATTGCCGGAAAAACCGGAACTTCGAGTGACTATGTCGATGCATGGTTTATCGGATACACCCCCTCTGTGCTCTCTTCAGTCTGGGTAGGTTTTGACGATAAGGCTTCTCTCGGAAAGAACGAGACGGGGGCTCGGGCGGCCCTTCCCATCTGGATCTCTTTCATGGAGCAGGCTTTGAGGAATACAACCGTGGAGAAATTTAGGGTCCCATCAGGTGTCACTCTGGTAAAAGTGAATATCGAGACAGGACTGCCTGTCAACGAAGACTCCCCGGAGACCATTGTGGAGGCCTTTATTGATGGGACGATTCCTGAGGTAAAAAAAGAAGAGGAGGAGTAAGGATCTTCCTCTAACACGCCAGCCGGAGAAACATCGTCCGGAGAATCACGTGCACCATCTGGCTATTAAGGAAATCCCCCTTCTCCCCCCTTTACTAAAAGGGGGTTGGGGGGATTAGGAGGAAGTCATGGAAGACCAAGACCTAAGGGATATATTAACCGGTTGCAAAACAGTGGCCGTGGTTGGGATTTCACCCAAAGAAGACCGACCCAGCTATATTGTGGCCTCTTATCTAAAGTCGAAGGGCTATCGCATCATACCCGTCCGGCCTGATGGCGATATGATTTTGGGCGAGAAGGTCTATCAAAGCCTCATGGAGATTCCCAAAGAGATCGAGGTCGATGTGGTCGATATTTTCCGAAGATCAGAGGATGTTCCGCCTATTGTGGATGAAGCGATCCACCGGGGGGTGAGAGCCGTCTGGATGCAGGAAGGGGTGATTCATCAAGAGGCGGGTGCCAAAGCTGAAAAGGCTGGTCTGAAGGTCGTGATGGATTGTTGCATGAAGAAAGAACACCAGAGGCTTCTAAATCAATGACAAATTTCAAAGTTCAAATATCAAAGGATTGAGGTGATTACGAGGAACCCAGAATTGTCCTACGTCCGTTATACCTTTCTGTATCATACTGAGTCTGTACGTTCACTAAGTTCAATCGACCGATGGCCTCCTGTAATGGGATAGCGGTGATCTTTCCATTCCGATAGCTTACCATCTTTCCAAAATCTTCTTTCACAATCAAATCGACCGCTGCAATGCCAAAATATCGACCCATCCGCCGGTCATATGCGCACGGGGCACCTCCCCGCTGTAAGTGACTAAGGGTAATACTTCGTGTTTCGATCTTCGTAGCCTGAGAGATTTGTCTTGCCAAGAATTCTCCCACCCCTCCCAATGTCTTATGGCCGAAACTATCAACGACGTCTTCTTTTGAAATCTCAGAATATCCACGCGGCTTCGCTCCTTCAGCAACGACAATGATATCGTAGCGCGCTCCTTTCCTTCTTCCTTCCAGTACTAATTCATTGATACGCTCCAATTCAAAATCATATTCGGGAATGAGAATAATATAGGCTCCGCTCGATTCTCCTCCTTCCAGAGCTAACCATCCTGCATGTCTCCCCATGGTCTCCACGACGAATATTCTCCTGTGGGACCCAGCAGTGGTTCTCAGACGGTCGATCTCCTCAGTGATCACATTCACCGCAGTCTCAAATCCCAGGGTATAATCTGTTCCGGAAAGGTCTTTATCGATCGTCTTCGGAATACCTACGGTCTTCACCCCCTCCAGATAAAGCTTGTGGGCTACACCAAGGGTATCCTCGCCTCCGATGGCGACTAAGTAATCTAATCGAAGCCGTTCAATATTCTTAAGCACAACTTTGGAACGATCATTTTCGGGATCATAGGGATTGGTACGAGAAGTTCCAAGGTTTGTCCCTCCGTATCGGTCCCATGTCCTCACCATCTCCTCAGTTAAGGTAACAATTCTTGAGAGAGGAGTTTCCCCATCCCCCTCCGGTTGAACAAGACCTTTCCACCCGTCTCGAATTCCAACCACTCCATACTGGATCTTTCTCGTTCTCTGAAGTCGATCATCCAGCGCTGTTTTCACCACCCACTTGATTGCTGGATTTAATCCAGCGCAGTCTCCACCACCTGTAAGAACACCAATTCTCTTTCTCTCCATTTTGCCTCCGCATTATCGTTTAAGGATGAAGGACTTCGTTCAAGGTTCAGGGGTAGGATCTTTCGGCCTCAACCTTTGACCTCTGACCTTAAGCCTTTTACAATAGGTGATCCGATCATTCCCTGGGCTATAGTAATCGCGAACCCTCGCAACCTTCTTGAATCCCTTTTGCAAATAGAACTTTCGAGTTCTCTCGTACTGCGGAATTGAAGAAGTGTCCGCAAGAATCATCCGTCCGCCCTTCCCCTTCAAAATCTTCTCTAAGAAATCCAAGAGCTTTGAAGCGATCCCTTTTCCCTCGAAATTTCTGTCAACCACAATCCAGTAAAGATCGAACGTTCCTTGGCTCATCGGTGTCGGGCCATAACAGACATAACCGACGGGTTCATCCTGATCGTCTACCATGCAGTGAATTTCATAATCCCGCTGGGTTTCGTCCCTCAACACAACATCGATCAACTCCATGGCAACATCGATCTCTGCTGGAATGAACGCACCGCTCACGATCAGCATGGCATGGAGCTTTGTCCTATCCTTCGAAGCTAATGGCCGAATTCTCACGATTCACCTATCTACTGAAAAAGCTTATCCAAGGAAAACAAGAACGTCACAACCAGGGCATAGGTGTTGATGACCTTGAAATTCAATCCAAAAGAGATCCCCTGGCTTTGGTCCATCAAGATCCTAAAGGTCTTCCAAACCAAACAGAATCCAGCAACGAATAAGCTTCCACGGATGAGATAGGATTCCACAATACCAAAAAGAGGTACGATCCCACACGTCACTGCCGCTGCAAAGACCCAAACGAATGTCATTCGTCTGAGCTGCCCTGAAGTAAACATCTGAGCCAGGGATGGAAATCCTGCCTTTTCGTAATCCTTCCCAAAATCCAAAAGGAGAAGCCAGAAATGGGGCACCTGCCACATAAAAAAGAAGAAGGAAAGAGCGACAATTTTTGGATCCCATAAGTCGCCTCCTCCGGACACCCAGCCTAAGAGAGGGGGAATTCCGCCAACCATGGCTCCCGGTATCACCGCAAAAGCAGTTCTTCTCTTGAGAGGCGTATAAAAAAAATTATACCAAACGACGGCAAACATCCCCAAACCCAAGGCGATCGGATCTGTCCCGCAACGAAGGATGGTGAAGCCCAATAAGAGAAGACCTAAGGAGATTCCCAGTGCGGTCGATGGATGCAATCGACCGGAGGGGATGGGACGACCTTGCGTTCGTTGCATCAATCGATCATTACCTCTCTCCTGATATTGATTAAGGGCACAGGAACCGCACGCCAGAAGGAAAACACCCAAGACGGGGAAGATCATTTCTTTCGACAAGTTTTGATGAGCAAGGACAAAACCTGCAGAGGTTGAGAGAGTGGCAAACAAAGAGATTTTAACCTTCGTTAGTTCTAAGAGAATCTTCATCCATCTCATCACTTGTCTCTCACCCTCCAAAACCAACCTATCAAATGGAGTCTATTTCAACTCCTTCAGAAACTGAATGATCTCCTCAATATCTTTATCAGTCAACTTTTGAGCGGGCATGATCGGAGGAAAACCCTTTACCACATCCGCATTGGGCTGCAAAATCGACTTTCGAAGATAGGTTTCACCCGCGACCACACTCCGCTCCTTTCCATCCGTCAATACGACGACCTTTTTTCCAAATAGGCCTTTCACACTCGGACCGACCAAAGGCGTCCCATCAATGCTATGACAGGCCTTGCATCCTTTCTCCCGAAAGATTTGAGAGCCACGGGGCCCAAGCTTCGCAACCTCGAACTCCTCTCTCTTACCCGCGTACCACTTCTTAAACTCTTCCTCTGAGAGAACCTCCACCTTTGTGAGCATATAGGCGTGTCTTAAACCGCAATATTCCGCGCATAGGACATCATAGGTTCCCACTTCGTTGGGCTTAAACCACAGATGGGTTTCCATTCCAGGAACAGCATCCTGTTTGATCCTGAAAGCAGGCATGTAAAAGCTGTGGATCACGTCTTGAGATGTAAGGAGTAAATTGATGGGTCTCCCTACCGGGACTTTCAGCTCTGTGCTTTTTGCCCCGTTCTCATACTCAAAAAGCCAAGCCCATTGCTGTCCAACCACCTTAATTTTTATGGCATCTTCAGGAACCTTCCTGAGTGACTGAAAACCGGTAAGACCATAATAGAACATCGTCATCACCAAAAAGGTAGGGACAACCATCCAAATGATCTCAAGCCAGGTGCTGCCTCGAATGTTGACAGGCTGAGGATGTTTCTTCCAGTGATAACGGATGACAAAATAGACCATCAAGAAAGTGATGAGGACCAGGAGCGAGACAGAGATCACCGCAATATAAAGAAAGACATTCTCCACGATCCTTCCAGATAAACCTGCTCCTCCTGAAATCATCTTCATCCCACCTTATCGAAAAGCCACGTCAAGAAAAGTCAAACCGATCAATACAACAAGAAGGGCTAATATCCCGGGAATCATCCACTTAAACAGCCATAGTCCCCTCTCATATCTGAGATGCATGAAATAGCCGAGCACCAGTCCAGATTTGAGCCCGGCAATAATGAGAGCCACCGAGACGCTAAGACGTCCCAAATTCATTCCTGAAACGGAAACAGTGATGCCCGTAAGAATCAACAATCCCATCCAAACCAAAACATACGTTCGATGTTTCATGACACGAGATTTTTCCTCTCCCGTACTCATTCAGGCGGTCTCGATCATGTAATTAAATAAAAAAGCGGAAAGATGAATATCCAGATAATGTCTACAAGGTGCCAATACAACCCGGAGTTCTCCAAAAGAACAAAATCTCCTCTGTGGATCTTCTCTTTCACCACAAAAACCCATCCGATAGAGAGCAAAAGCATCCCCACTAAGACATGAAGCCCATGCAGTCCTGTCATGGCATAATAGAGGCCGTAGAAAAGCACCTCACCTTTGTTCCGGCCTAAGAGCCGTGAAGAATTGGGATAGATATCATGCTGCACTTTGGCAGCCCACTCGAAGTATTTGTTCGCCAAAAATAGAAACCCTAAGAAAACAGTGACCATGAGGAAGAGAAGACAGAATTTCCGATTTCCCTTTTGGATGAGAGAAATGGAAAGAGCCATGGTGAGACTGCTTGTAAGGAGAATGATGGTATTGAATGTACCCAAGATTCGGTTCAGTTCCCCTGCAGCGAGATGGAAATCGACAGGATGCTTAAAACGATAAATAGAATAGAGAATAAACAATCCTCCAAACAGCAGAATTTCCGAGAGGAGAAAAAGCCACATCCCTAATTTTGAACCCGTATAATCCTTATGCGTCTGCATAGCGATTCAAGTAAAATCCCAAGCACGAAATCCAAAATCTCGAAACTCTAAATCCTAAATAAACTCAAAACCCTAAATAAAAAACTCAAAAATATTTGTTTTAGAGTTTGAGTTCTGGATTTTGCGTTTGTTTAGAGTTTAGGGTTTCGGGTTTATCATTATTTTGACTTCTCGACACAATTGAACCGAAGATCTTCGTAAGTTCTGTTGCTTCCTTAATCAAGCTCTCTTTTTCCGTAATTTCCTCTTCTTTTGGTTCGGTCAATTCAAGCCAGTACCTGCTTTCTTTTGCTTCTTTCCTTAATATCTTTATTCTCATTACAAAATCTTTTCTGCTTAGTGCTTCTTCGGCCTCAACATAGTTGGCGCCTACTGAACCAAACGCTTTGACAAGCTGTCTTGAGTCTTCCATATTGCTTAAAGTCCTTGGTAAATTCTTTACGTAGTTTCTTACCATCTTGGCAAATCTAAGCGTCGTGTCTCCTAAGTCGTACGGTTTTGAGTTTTGTACTTTGGGCATTTGAGTTTATTTAGAGTTTAGGGTTTTGAGTTTAGGGTTTAACTTCTTTGTTTCAGATTCATCAACCAGTTTCCTGCCCTATTCAAAAGTCAACCCTTCGACTCCCCGGCCTGAAGGCCTGGGCTTGCTCAGGGTTGACCCTGAGCGGCGCTTCTTTACCCCGCCTTAAAAGGCGGGGCTTGGCGCCGCCGAATGGGTCAATCTGCTAAAGCAGGATCTATCTAAATTCATAGGGTCCCCTTTCCACCGTAGGAATCTTTTTAAAATTCTCTTTTGGAGGTGGCGAGGCGATCTGCCATTCAAGAGTTGCTCCATCCCAGGGATTGTCCCGTGTCTTTTCTCCTCTTATGAGGGCGCGGAAAAGATTGCCGAACATTAAGATTAACCCAGCGATAAGAATCCAGGAGCCGATTGTGGAGATCAATTGGAGCCCATGAAACTGGGGAAGGTAGTCATAATATCTCCGTGGCATGCCTTCCCAGCCCAGGATGAGCATTGGAAAATAGAGGGTATTGAAACCGATGAAGAGGAGAAACCACGCCACATAGACCCACTTCTTCTGATACATTCGACCGAACATTTTTGGAAACCAGTAGTGTAGAGCAGCAAAAAGTCCAAACCCCATCCCTCCAAAGATGACGTAGTGAAAATGTCCTACCACCCAGTAGGTATCGTGAAGATGGACATCCGTGGCAAGGGCTCCTTGAAAGAGGCCGGTCAATCCACCTATCGAGAAAAGGAATATGAAAGTGAGTGCGAATAAGAGAGGGGGTTCCAACTTGATGGAGCCTTTGTATAATGTGGCCACCCAATTGAACACCTTAACGGCACTCGGGACGGCCACCAAAAATGTTAAAAGGGAAAAAATAATAGAGGCGATGTCACTCTGCCCACTGACGAACATATGATGTCCCCAAACCAAAGAGCCAACCGATGCAATGGCAATGCTCGAAAATGCGATGGCCTTATATCCAAAGATCGTCTTTCTTGCGAATACCGGAATAATCTCCGATATCACCCCCATCGCCGGGAGGATCATGATATAGACTGCAGGGTGTGAATAGATCCAGAAAAGGTGTTGATAGAGTATGGGATCCCCACCCTTTGCCGGGTCGAAAACACCGACTCCCACTAATCTTTCGAGAAGCGTGAGCAACAAGGTAATGCCCACCACGGGTGTGACTAAGATCATAATCCATCCTGTCGCATAAAGAGCCCATACAAAGAGTGGCAATCGAAACCAGGTCATACCAGGAGCACGGAGCTGATGGGTGGTCGTCACCATGTTGACACCCGTAAGGATGGAAGAAAAACCAAGGATAAAAACTCCAAAAACGGCAAGAGGAACATTGACCGTCGTGCGAAGGCTGTAAGGAACATAAAAGGTCCAGCCGGTATCAATAGGTCCACCGCCGGTGAAAAGAGAAAGGAGAACTAAAATCGCACCCATCATATAAACCCACCAGGAGAGGAGGTTCACCCTTGGAAAGGCCATATCTCTCGCGCCGATTTGAATCGGAAGAAAGAAATTTCCGAAAATAGCAGGGATGGCAGGAATGACAAACAAAAATATGTTGATGACCCCGTGCAAGGTAAAAAGGGCATGATAAGTCTGCGGCTTCATGATAGTAGGGCCTGGCGCGATCAGTTCCAGCCGCATCAGGAACCCAAATCCTACAGACACGAAGAAGAATGAAAAGATTGCGACGAGGTAAAGAAGAGCGATTCTCTTATGGTCTGTGGAAAATATCCATGCCAGTATTCCTTGATACCGGCCCCGATCTTCGTAAAAGCTGCCGGGCGCTTCGCTTGCTGACATTACCGATTTCCCTCTTTTGACTTACGCCTCCCTCTAATAACAAGAAAAGCGACAAATGATATAGCAAAGACAAGGGTAACAATTCCAGTGACCTTTAAAGTATTGAACACATACTTTCGGCCTTTGGGATCGTAACTGAAACAAAATCGTAAAACTTTGCTGATACTGGGACCAACCCTTCCTTCAGAAGCCTCCAGAACTGCCATTTTCAAATCAAAAGGGAGAACGTCCGTGCCATGCAAATATCGAGTGATCTTTCCATTTGGCGACAGGATCACTAAGGATACCGGATGGAGAAAGTCCTTTCCCTCCCTTTTAAAATAGAACCCCACGGCATCAGTCAGTTTCCGGATGTTCTCTCGATCACCTGTCAAAAATCTCCACGCCTCCTCCGGGAATGGTCTTCCGATCATCTTGAGATAGATCTTTTTCCTTTCAAGCGCAAGCTCGGCTTTCTCCATCTCGTCAAAACTGACCGATACCACTTGATACTCTTTACCTGGCTCTGAAGTTAATTTGTTCAGGACTCTGGCCACATTCAATAATAAGAGGCTACAAACATCCGGGCAGTGATAATAGACAGGCGCAAGAATGGTGACCGTGTGGATGAGTTGCCTTAGGCTGACTGGATGACCATTCTCATCGTTCAGGGTTAAGTCGAGGGGGATCATTTGCCCCAATTTCTCCTCAATCCCGATCGCACGTTGGTCTTTTGGGTGCTCCACATGGGCGAAAATCCCACGTGACAGAAAGGTAATGAAGATTGAGGCTAAGGTTAAGATTAAGATTGATTCTTTCACTGCTGTGCCTTATAAACCCCGACCCCGCGTTAAAACGCGGGGCATTGGGACCCTTCGGACTTACAGCATTCATCCCCGTGATAAATCACGAGGCTTTCTACGGGGCGGGGTAAACAATCTTCCCGCCGACTACGGTCATCTTCACCTGGCAGTTGACAATCTTCTCTGGAGGCAAGGATCTTGGGTCCCTATCCAATACCACGAGGTCAGCCAACTTGCCCTCCTTTAGAGTCCCCCTCTCCTCCTCTTCGAAGGAAAAATAGGCCGCCTCTCTTGTGTATAAGGCAAGGGCCTGTTCAACGGTGATGCACTCTTTCAGTCCGAATTCCTGACCACTTCCAGTCTTTCGGCAGACAGCATCACGGACGCCGACCAAGGGGTTCGGGTCAGCTACGGGGCAGTCGGAAGAAAAGCCCAATTTGATCCCCTTCCTGAGAAGGGTGGCAAATCGATAGAGTTCTTGAGAGCGGATTGAACCATAGGCTTCGATGAATCCGTCACCGAGAAGTGAGAAAAAATTCGCCTGACTGGCAACGTAGAGGCCTAATGCTTTTACCTTGTCAATCTGGGGATTGGTTAGGTTCCCAGCATGAACAATTTGATGGCGGAGAGGATTTCCCTTGGTCATGAAGCGTCCAAAGGCTTTGAGAAGCATCTCCAGAGCCCTGTCTCCTTGAGCATGGACCGAAATCTGATAGCCAGCCCGGTCAAATTTCTTGACCTCCTTCTCAATCCCATTCTGGTTGAAGTTGAGTATCCCACGTCTGGCCTCGGGAGGATTTACAAAAGGCTGGCTAACAGCTGCAGTCCGACTGCTCATTCCCCCATCGAGGAAAATTTTGATGGCCCCAATCTTGACCCATTCCGATCCAAATCCTCGCCCAATCCCCGCCTGAAGAAGGGAGTCAGCCCACTGGTTAAGAATAAAAGCGTAGACTCGAAATAAGAATTGCCCGGAATTTGATGCATCTTGGTAAGCCTTCAGAGTGATCGCATCGACGAAAGGATCATGGGCCCCGACGATGCCCAATCGATGATATTTAGCTGCACAAGAGGACATCATCCTTGCTCTGCCCTCACGGTCATATTCAGCCATCATCTTCGAATAGACCGAAGGGCTGGCGAAAAACAGGGGACCCATGAAAGCGGATTCGCTTAAGATCCCATTTGGGTCACCGTTCTTATCCCTGTGAATGATTCCACCCGGAGGGTTGG